>CALWXI010000027.1 GCA_944385455.1 uncultured Oscillospiraceae bacterium
GCAGAACACCCGGGAGGGCGACGGCCTCTTCCTCTTCACCACCCAGACCTGCCCCAACTGCACCATCGCCAAGCGGGAGCTGGACAAGGCGGGCCTGGCCTATCAGGTCTGCGACGTGGCCCAGTACCGGGATCTGGCGGCTCAGTACGGCGTACAGCAGGCTCCCACCCTGGTGGTCCGCCGGGGCGGTCAGGTGGAGAAGCTGGTCAATGCCTCCGTTATCAAGCACTACGCCGCCACCCATGAATAAAAACCGGCAGGAGGGACATCTCCGTCCCTCCTGTTCCTTTTCGGGAGATGAAGCTATGCATCACTATGACCTCATCGTGGCCGGCGGCGGCCCTGCCGGCCTCACCGCCGCCCTGTACGCCCGTCGGGCGGGCCGGACCGTGCTGGTGCTGGAGAAAGCCGGCATCGGCGGGCAGAGCGCCTCCTCCCCCCGGGGGGAGAATTTTCCAGGCCTCCCCGCCATCTCCGGCGCGGAGCTGGCGGACCGGCTGTATGCCCAGGCCGAGGCCGCCGGGGCGGCGATCGAGCTGGAGGAGGTGCTGGAGATCCGGGACGGCCCGGTGAAGACCGTGGTGACGGATTACAGCACCTATACCTGCGGCGCCGTGATCCTGGCCACCGGTATGACCCATCGCAAGCTGGGACTCCCGGGGGAGGACACCCTTTCCGGCATCTCCTTCTGCGCCGTATGTGACGGCGCGTTCTACACCGGGCGGGACACCGCCGTGGTGGGCGGCGGCAACACCGCATTGCAGGACGCGCTGTTCCTCTCGGAGCTGTGCCGCAGCGTGACGGTGATCCACCGCCGGGCATCGTTCCGGGGAGATCCGGTGCTGGTGGAGGCCCTGCAAAAGCGGGACAATGTGGCCTTCCGGATGGAGTCCACCGTGGAAGCCCTGGAAGGCCGGAACGGCGCGCTGTGCGCATTGACGCTGCGCCATACCGCCACCGGGGAACCGTCCCGCCTGATGGTGGACGGACTTTTCGAGGCCGTGGGGCAGCAGCCGGAGGCCCCTCTGGCCCGGACTCTGGGCGTGGCCGACGCCGACGGCTTCATTCCCGCCGGGGAGAACTGCCGCACCGTCCTTCCATGGCTGTTTGCCGCCGGGGACTGCCGGTGCAAATCCGTGCGCCAGCTCACCACCGCCTGCGCCGACGGCGCTGTGGCGGCTCTGGCCGCCTGCCGGCCCTGAACACGGAAAAAAGGACCGGGAGAACTGTTGTTCTCCCGGTCCTTTCATTTCTCCGTCCAGAATGCCCGCAGCCGGGCCGCCAGGGCCTCCGGCGCGTCCCGGTTCACCTCATGTCCCGCCCCGGGCACGATCTCCCACGCCGCGTCCGGCAGCAGCGCCGCCAGACGCCGGGCGTCTGACCCAGCCCGGAAAGAAACACCGTGTCCATGGCCCGCCTCCTTCAAAAATGCGCCCGCAGCGTCTCCAGATTCCCCCGCATCAAAGAGAGGTAGGTTGCGCCGCCGTCCATCTCAGCCTGGGTCACATTGTGGCAGGTGTGGAACATGGCCGTCTCCGCCCCGGCGGCCTCGGCAATGCTGTCCGCCACCAGGTGATTGGAAAACTCGATGTACCACACGGTGGAGACATGCCGGTCCCGGACCAGCTCCGTCAAAAACGCCACCGTGGCCGCCGACGGCTCCGTCTGGGTGCTGCACCCCGGGAATGCGGCGTAATACTCAACACCGTACTCTGCGGCAAAGTACCGCAGGGGAAACCGGTCGCCGAACACCAGCACGCCGTCCGGACGGGAGGCAAAGAAGTCCGCAAATTCCCGGTCCAGCGCCTCCAGCTCCCCGGCATAGGCCTCCGCCCCCGCCGCAAAGTCCTCCGCGTGAGCCGGGTCCACCTGGCCCAGGGTCTGTCCAATGGCCCGGGTGATGGCCGCCGCGTTTTTGGGAGAGGTCCACACGTGCTCGTCCATCTCCACCACGTCTCCGGGACCGTGGCCGTGCTCCTCCGTCTCCATGCCCTCCGTGGTTTCCTCCTCCAAAAGATCCACGCAGTCCAGCATCTTGAGATCCGTTCCCTGCCGGTCCGCGGCGGCGAGGATCGTCTCCACCCAAGCGTCGGACTCGCCGCCCAGGTAGAGAAAGAGGTCACACTCCTGCACCGCCAGAATGTCCGCCGGGGTGGGCTCGTAGGAATGGCTCTCCGTGCCCGGCGGCAGCAGCAGCCGCACATCCGCCAGCTCGCCCGCTGCCGCCCGGGCAAAGTCATAGGCCGGGAACACTGTGGCGACGATCCGCAGCCGGCCATCCTCCTCTTCCTGCGCCTCCCGCTGTCCGCAGCCCGTCAGCGCCAGCGCGCAGCAAAGCAGCAATATGATCCACTTTCTCATGGTATGAAGTCCTCCAATTTGAGAATGATTTTCAGATGCACATCATATCACGGCCCCGGCGAAAATGCAACCCTCTTTTGCCCGAAAAGAGGCGCGGCCTTTCCGCCCGCGCCTCTTTCTCACTGCTCATCCTTCTTTTTCAGCCTGCGCTTGTTGCCCTGTTCGTCCACCACATAGGTGTGATCCAGCTGCCCCTGAAGGCTGCCCAGCACGGCGTCGATATACTCCCGGCGCAATGCGGCCCGCTCCGCCGCCTCCCACTCGGTGAGGCCCTCGGGACTCTTGGCCTTCCGGGCCAGCTCGTTGATGCGGTCGATCTGTTTTTGATCCATATGCTCCTCCTTGTCCGACCCGCGTTGGTCAGACGTATCGTTTCAGTATAACGGCGGTACGGCCCTTCCGGGTGACACCGCCCACTTCTGCCACTTCAAATTTTCCAAATCCCCGGGCGGAGACAGTATCCCCCGCCGCGAGCAGCTTGTCGCCCTTGACGCACACCTTCCAGTTCACCTGGACCTTGCCTCCGGCGATGAGCTCCGCCGCCTTGCCCCGGGCCATCTGGAATCCGGCGGCGGCCACGGCGTCCAGCCGCAGGGAGGACACGGTGTCCCGGATCTCCCGGCACCGGACCTCCGGGATATGGATGTGGGCGGGGTCCAGGACAGAGACGGTGAGCCTGGTGCGGCCGGCGCTGTCCCAGCTTTGCAGCAGGAAGTCCGCCACCGTCTCCAGCACCATGAGATCCGCGCTCTCCGGGGATACCAGGATGTCCCCCACCTTCTCCCGGACGATGCCGGCGGCCATGAGGCTGCCCAGGAAATCCCGATGGGTCAGGGGCCTGTCCGGCCGGAAGGAGGCCCGAAGGCAGCGGATGGGACTGAAATCCTCCGCCTGCTCCGGCTCCAGCCAGTCCGGCAGGAAGAGAAACAGCCGCCGTTCCGCCCCCTGGTAACCCCCCAGCTTTACCCAGGACGTCTCGGGATAGCCCGCCAGGCGCAGCAGCTCCGAGGCCTGGACCTGCTGCTGGGGGGTGAGGAAATCGGTGGCGGAGGGGGTCCCCCGGTCCCGGGCCTGGGACGCCCGATCCAGGATGCGGGCCAGGGCCACGCGGTCCTCCCCCGCGACGCCTGCCCGGTCCAGCAGACTGCTTTTATCCATGGCGCAGCTCCTGGGTCCGGACCAGGCCGGCGTAGGCCCCGTTTTTCGCCATCAGCTCCTCGTGGCTGCCCAGCTCCGTGATCCGGCCGTCCTCCACCACGGCGATGCGGTCGGCGTCGCGGACGGTGGAGAGGCGGTGGGCGGTGATGATGGTGGTGCGGCCCCGGGAGAGGCGCTCAAAGGTCTCCTGGAGCCGGGCCTCCGTGATGCTGTCCAGCGCGGAGGTGGCCTCGTCCAGGATCAGCACCGGCGGGTCCTTCAGGAAAATCCGGGCGATGGCGATGCGCTGCTTCTGGCCGCCGGAGAGCAGGGCGCCCCGCTCCCCCACGTAGGTGTTGAAGCCGTCCGGCATGGCGGCGATGTCATCGTAGATCTCCGCCAGCCGGGCCGCCTGGGCAACCTCCTCCTCAGTGGCGCCGGGGCGGCCGTAGCGGATGTTCTCCAGGATGCTGTCGGCAAAGAGGAACACCTCCTGCTGCACCACGCCCACGTTCCGCCGCAGGGACTCCTGGGTCACGTCCCGCACGTCCAGCCCGTCGATGCGCACCGCGCCGCCGCTGACATCGTAGAACCGGGGGATCAGCTGGCACAGGGTGGACTTGCCGCCGCCGGAGGGCCCCACCACCGCCACCGTCTCCCCGGGGCGGATGTGCAGGTCCACGTCGTGGAGGACGTCCAACTCGTCCTGATAGGCAAAGCTCACGTGGTCCACGTCGATGCGGCCCTCCACCCGGCTGAGGACCTTGGCATTCGGCGCGTCCTGCATGGCGGGCTCCTCCCGCATCAGCTGAATGAACCGGCCCAGGCCCGCGGTGCCGTTGGCGAAGAGCTCGGCGAAGTTGGAGAGCTTGCGGACGGGGTTGACGAAGGTGGTGATATAAAGGCTGAAGGTGATGAGGTCCACCGTGTCCAGCTGTCCCCGCATGATGAAGAGGCCGCCGGCGGCGATCACCGCGGCGGAGAGGATGCACAGGAAGAACTCCATGGAGGCGTTGAACCGGCCCATGGCCTTGTGGAACTGGCGCTTGGAGGTCTTGTAGGTATCGTTGGACCGCTCGAACTTGCTCAGCTCCGTCTCCTCATTGGCAAAGGCCTTGGCGGTGCGGATGCCGGAAAGGCCCGACTCGATGTCGGCGTTGATGAGGGCGGTCTTCTGCTTGACCCGGGCGGATGCCTCGCTCATGGAGCGGCGGCACCGCCACACCACCAGGAAGAATACCGGCAGGATCACCGCGATCACCAGCGCCAGCTGCCACTGGATGGTGAACATGATGACCAGCGCACCCACGATGGTGACGCCGGAGATGAAGATGTCCTCCGGGCCGTGGTGGGCCAGTTCCGTGATGTCGAAGAGGTCGGCGGTGAGGCGGCTCATCAGCTGGCCGGTGCGGTTGCGGTCAAAGTAGCCGAAGCTCAGCTCCTGCATGTGGCGGAACAGGTCCCGGCGGATATCCGCCTCCACCAAAATGCCGAAGGTGTGGCCCCAGTAGCAGATCACGTACGTCAGCACCGCCCGCAATGCAAAGGCGGCAAACACCACCGCCATCACCGCGAAGAACGCCCCGTAGGCGCTCTGAGGCAGCAGCTCGTACATGCACCAGCGGGAGACATAGGGAAAGGCCAGGTCGATGAGGGAGATGGCCAGGGCACAGGCCAGATCCATGATGAACAGCCGCCGGTGGGGGCGAAAGTAGGAGAGAAAGATCTGCAGCGCAGATTTCTGCTGAAATTCCCGGGTGGTCATATCAAAATGCTCCTTATCGGTTTCTGGATGGATATCAATATCTTATGATAGCACGCTTTTCCCATCCCTGCAACGCAAGATCCCCGGATACCCAGGGTATCCGGGGATCTTTTCGCCTTACTTGTTGGAGAGGAACTCGCCCTTCATGTAGCCGGTGGTGGCGGCGCCCCCTACGCCGGAGAAGGAGACCTTGTACCAGCCGTCCCCGGCGCTCTCGATAACCTGGACATCGGCGCCGTTGGGAATCGTGGCCAGAGCCTCATAGCTGGTGCCGGGACCGGAGCGCACGAACACGCCGTTCCCGCCGTTGACCACCACGGCGGCTCCCGCCTGCAGCCCGGAGCTGCCGGACGTACCGCCGGAGCCGCTGCCGCCGGAAGTGGAAGTGCCGCCGGACGTGGAGGCGCTGCCGCTGACATTGCACCGGACGATGCACACGCCCTTCTTGCTGCCGTCGGTCACCACCACGTTGACGGTGCCTCTGGAGATGGCCGTGACCTTACCGTTTTCATCCACGGAAGCCACACCGTCATCCTCGCTGAACCAGGTATAGGTGCCGCTGCCGCCGCTGACCTGGATGGTGGCCGTCTCTCCGGCGTCCCGGAGGGTGAAGTCCGTGGTGCTCAGAGTCAACCCATCGGGCAGGGCCATGGCAGTCTCATAATCCGCGGCGCTGCCGGAGGGCTCCGTCTCATCCGGGGCCTCGGCGTCCGGGTCTTCGGTCTCTTCCGTACCGTCCGGCATAGTGCCGTCCGCCGGCTCCTCCGCCTCCTCATCTTCGCCGGAGACATCCGGCTCCACCGGCGTCACCTGCTCGGTGCCCGGCTGATCCTGCGTGCCCTGCAGGCTCTCGGAGATGCTGTCTCCCCAGAGAAGATAGACCAAGAGGCTGGCCATGATGACGATCAGCACAATGAGGGTGGGGGTAATGAGGTTGATCTGCTGGCGGCCGCCTCCCGTCCGCCGGACGGGGCGCTGGGGCTGGCGGCGGTGGGGGATCTCGCTTTCCGCGTAGGCCTCCTCCTCGCAGAATGGACATTCCTTATATGTGTCGGAGTATCTCTCCCCGCAGACGGGGCAGCGTTTCATAGCCATGACAGTCCTCCTGTAAATCGGCAATTATACACTTTACATAATACGTGCTTTTCCCCGGTCCGTCAAGACCGGCCGTCGAATTTTCAGGAAATTCACAGTTTTCCGCCCCATTTGCCGCAAAGCGCCTGGTCCCTAAGGGACCAGGCGCTTTGCATGCGGAAAGCTCACTCCGCGTAGCCGTACAGGCCCCGGACGGACACCTCGCCGGAGCGCACTGTCCGGGTGCGGCCGTCCGGCAGGCGAACCACCAGGCCGAAATCCTCATCGATATCCAGAGCCTCCGCTGTCTCCCGCCGCCCGCCGGAGAGCAGCTGCACCGTTCTGCCCAGGTTCACGCAGCTTTGCCGGTAGGCCGACAGGTACGGTGCCAGATCTCCGGTCTCCAGCGCCCAATACATCCGGTCCGCCTCTTCGATGAGCGCCGCCGCCAGGGCGGGCCGGGACACCGGACGTCCCAGCTCCCGGGAGAGAGATGTGGCCAGAACCGCCACTTCCGGAGTAAAGTCCTCCTCCGTTTGGTGGACGTTGACGCCAATGCCCGCCACCAGATACTGCAGCCGCCCTGTCTCCGCCTCCATGGACATCTCCGTCAGGATGCCGCAGACCTTTTTCCCGTTCAGGACCGGGTCGTTGGGCCACTTCAGTCCCAGCCGCACGCCGCACAGCCGCTCCACGGCACGGCACACCGCCACGCCGGCCATGGCCGTCACCGGCAGCAGCCGTTCCACCGGCAGGTCCGGCCGCAGCAGCACCGTCAGGAACACGCCCTTGCCCCTGGGGGACTGAAAGGATCGGTTCATCCGCCCCCGGCCCGCGGTCTGGCAGTCCGCGATCACCACGGTGCCGTCCGCCGCCCCCTCCATGGCCAGCTGCTTGGCCCGTGTGTTGGTGGAATCCACCTCCGCAAGACACACCAGCGTGTGCCCCACCCGGTCTGTCCGCCCCAGGAAGCTGCGGATCTCCGTCTCTGTCAGAGCGTCCGGCGCGGCGGAGAGGCGGTAGCCCAGGCCCGTCCGGGCCTCAATCTCATAACCGTCCCGGCGCAGAGCATCCACAGCCTTCCATACCGCGGCACGGCTGAGTCCCAGCTCCCGGCTCAGCTCCTCTCCGGACAAAAACGCTCCCGCCCGGGCCCGCAGGGCCTCCAAAACCCGCTCTCTGCTCACGGTCATCCTCCTTTCCAGATGCCCTCAGTGTACTCCATTTTCCCGCCGCTGTAAACGGGGCAAAGCGCGCCGCGGAGCCCAAGGCTCCGCAGCGCGTTCATGTCTGCTCTTCCGGAGACGGCTCCTCCGGTGTCTCCGCTTCGTCCGTTCCGGCGTCTCCGGCGGTGTCCGGCGCTTCCGCTTCCGCGTCCGCGGACACCGCTGCATCCTCCTCAGGCGCCGTCTCTTCCGCCGGCGGTTCCGCCGCAGGGTCCTGGGACTCCTCCGCCGGAGCCGCGGTCTCCGGAGCCGCAGCCTCCGGCTCCGCGGCGGGCGCTGCCTCCGCCGCGTCCTCCTCCGTCTCCCCCGTGGCCGGGGCCTCGCCCCGCAGCACCGCCTGGACCACCCAGCGGGTGGCGTGCCCCCGGCCGGTACAGGTGGAAAGCGTCAATATCCGATCATGCACCGTGGGAACGATGCCGGTATCAATGACAGACTGGCTCATGCAGTAATCCAGAAATGCCTGCTTGGAGTCGTCGCCGGAGAATCCGATCTGGTAGGTACTGCCCTCCGTGGAGACCTCATAGGCGGCAAAAATATCGTATTTATGAGAGCCGGCATCATTGGTGATGTACACACAGGGATGGGCGCTCCAGTAGCTCTTCGTCTTATAATTCTTCAGCGAAGCGAACATGGAGCCGTTGTTCATCCGGTGCCCATAGACGATGGTATTGAAATCGCTGAGGTCGGAGCTGTTGCTGCACTCCAGAAAAATGGCGCCCACAGCGCTGGTCCATTTCTTCCAGGTGTGGTTCAGATAGTACTGGTTGTCCGAACCCTGCAGCAGCGGATAGGAAATCACCGTGTCCGGGATCAGAATCCAGCCCAGCACGTCGCTGTTGACCTCCCGCAGCGCGGTAAAATCCATATCCCGCAGGGCATCCGCGTAAGGGTCCACATAGACGGGGGCCTCCTCCGCCGCCTCCGGGACTTCCTGGGCAAGCTGCGGCGTCTCCAGCGCGCTGAGATCCGGCAGCTCCACCAGCATCTCTGCCTCGGCGTAAGCCTCTCCTCCCTCCCGGTAATCCATCCAGCGGCGGATCAGCATGGTGCAGCTGCCCAGCAGCACTGCCGCCAGCACCGCCATCACCGCCCGGCGTATCCAAGTTCTCACGTGCGCTTCCTCCTCTGCCGCCCGAAGCCGATGCCGCAGCCCGGGCCTGTTCCTGATCTACATGCAGTATATCATATTTTTGTTACGTCAACAGTTACATTTTGAAATATTTTCTTCATTTTTGTGTTCCAT
>CALWXI010000028.1 GCA_944385455.1 uncultured Oscillospiraceae bacterium
GTGTTCCATGAGAAGCTGACCCGCCGCTCCGGCTGGGGGCTGGCCCTCATCGTGGCCGGAACGCTGGCCATGCTGGGTTGAGGGCGGCACAAAGCGTTTCTCCTCCCCTCTGGTGTGCCTCCGTGACAGGAGCGCCGCTGAAAGGGGAAAATTCAAAAGCAAGCTATTGACTTTTGAAAGAAAGCATACTATGCTTTTTGATGTGCAGAGGAGGTGACGGCATTGGACATTCAGGATTCCTGCGGAACCCTGCTCAAGCAGATCCACGACGCGCTGGAAAAGCAGGCCAACAACAGTCTGCGCGCCGATGGGCTGACCATGGCTCAGGTAGGGGTGCTGCTGATGCTGGACCGGGCGGAGCACAGGCAGATGCCGCTGAAGGAGCTGGAGAAGGCCCTTCACGTGGCCCAGTCCACCGCCGCCGGCATTGTGTCCCGGCTGGAGCAGAAGGGCCTGGTGGAGAGCTTCGGAGACGCGGAGGACCGGCGGGTGAAGGTGGTGCGGCTGTCTGAGGCCGGAGCCGGCTGCTGCCGGACGGCGGACGCCCGGATGGCAGAGGCGGAGAGACAGCTGCTCTCGTCTCTGACAGAGGCCGAGCGGGACATTTTTATACTGCTGCTGCGCAAGGTCCGGGACTCCTTGCAGTAATGTCCGCGGAATCACCGCAAAGCGGTCGATTCGCGCCCCATAGCCGCGCAATGCTGCCGACAAGCGCCGAACCCGGCGTTTGCCGGCAGCGTTCCGCCATTGCTGCAATATGTTTGCCTATATAGTGGCATACCCATGCCGCCGTGGGAAATGCAAGGATCTTGGGCAAAACCGATGGGTCTTGAACGCCTTGGCGTTTCAGCGGAAATACGCGTTGTGGCGCGCGCCTGTCCACGCGGCGCTTTCGTTTTGCTCATTTTAATAGCGTGCGATTAATATGGAACTTTTTATTTAGGGAGATGCTTTACAATGACGCAAACCAATCAGATGGACGCCTTCCGCAGCATGCCGGTGGGCCGGGCGGTGCTGAAGAACGCCGTGCCCGCCATGGCCGCCATGCTCATGGTGCTGGTCTACAACCTGGCGGATACCTTCTTCATCGGCCAGACCCACAACGACATCCTGGTGGCGGCGGTGTCCCTGGCCACCCCGGTCTTTCTCATTTTCATGGCGGTGGGCACCGTCTTCGGCATCGGGGGCACGTCGGTGATCTCCCGGGCCCTGGGAGAGGGACGCCGGGACTACGCCCGGCAGGTGTGCTCCTTCTGCATGTGGAGCTGTGTGGGGGTGGGGATCGTCCTCTCCGTGCTGTTCCTCCTGTTCATGGACCCGATCCTCGCCCTGGTGGGGGCCAGCGCCGACACCTGGGAGCCCACCAAGACCTATCTGACCATCGTGGCCCTCTGCGGCCCCTTCGTCCTCATCGCCAACTGCTACAACAACGTCATCCGGACGGAGGGAGAGTCCACCAAAGCCATGATGGGCCAGGTCATCGGAAATCTGACCAACGTGGTGCTGGACCCCATCATGATCCTCACCTTCGACTGGGGCATCGCCGGAGCCGCCATCGCCACCGTCATCGGCAACGTGGTGGGGGCCGGGTACTACATCCTCTATTTCCTCCGGGGGCGCTCCACCCTCAGCGTCCATCCCCGGGACTTCCGGGCGGGGGACGGGGTGTGCTCCGGCGTGCTGTCCATCGGCATCCCGGCCTCCCTGGGCTCCCTCCTTATGAGCCTGTCCCAGATCGTGGTCAACAGCCGCATGGCGGGCTACGGGGACATGGCCCTGGCGGGCATCGGGGTGGCCATGAAGGTGACCATGATCACCGGGATGCTGTGCATCGGCTTCGGCCAGGGGGTCCAGCCCCTTCTGGGCTACTGCGTGGGGGCCGGACTGCGGGACCGCTTCCAAAAGGTCATGCGCTTCTCCCTGTGGTCCGCCCTGGCCCTGAGCGTGGTGATGACGGCGGCCTGCTATCTCCTCACCGGGCAGATCGTCAGCGCCTTCCTCATCGAGGCGGAGGCCTACGACTACGCAGTGCGCTTCGTCTATATCCTGCTGACCACCAGTGTGCTCTTCGGCGTGTTCTATGTGTTCTCCAACGCCCTCCAGGCCATGGGTGCGGCCACCGAGGCCCTGGTGGTCAACCTCAGCCGCCAGGGCATCATCTATATCCCGGCCCTGTTCCTTCTGGAGGCTGTTATGGGGGCCGACGGCCTGGTCTGGGCCCAGCCGGTGGCCGATGTGCTGTCCACCCTGCTGGTGGTCGGCCTGTATACCCGCTCCGCCCGCCGGCTGGCGGCGGGGACGGAGCAGACTATGAAGCTGCGGGAGGAGACCGCGTAAACCTCCCCGCCGGGCCGGCGGGATGAGGATGGGTCAGGCGCAGGGAAATTTCAGATATTCCGCCTCCCCGTCCCCCAGCCGGGGGAGATGCCTCAGCCCCCAGGCGCACAGCCGCTCGGCCAGGATGGAGAGGGCGGAGAGCAGCAGCACGGCGGGGACCGTCTCTGGCAGGAGGGGCGGCAGGGACAGGACGGCGTGGAAGAGCACTGCCGCGCAGAAGAAGCCGGCGGAGGCGGTGACGAACAGGAACCTCCGCAGGGGCGTCATGGGGAGGCAGGACTTCAGCAGGGCCTCCGCCTCCACTGCGCCGATGACCAGATAGAGGGCCAGGGGAAGCTGCCCGGTGGGGAGCCCCAGGGCCTCGCCGCCCAGCAGCAGGGCCGCCGACGAGAGCAGGATGGCGATGGCGTTGGGCAGGGCGCGGCGCAGGACGAAGGGCAGAAACCGGGCCGTGAGCTTCCGCCCGTCGGGGACAAA
>CALWXI010000029.1 GCA_944385455.1 uncultured Oscillospiraceae bacterium
TCACTCGCCCTCCGCCAGACGGTACCCCACGCCCACCTCCGTGAAGAGGTACTTGGGCTCGGCGGGGTTCTCCTCGATCTTGCGGCGGATGTTGGCCATGTTCACCCGGAGGATCTGGTTGTTGCCCCCCGCCCGGGGGCCCCAGAGCTCCTTGATGATGGAGTCGTAGGTCAGCACCTTCCCGGCGTACTTGCCCAGCAGAGCCACGATCCGGAACTCGCTGAGGGTCAGGTGGACGTTCTCCCCCCGCAGCAGCACCTGGTGCTTGTTGTAGTCGATGGTGAGATCTCCCACGGTGTAGGTGCCCCGCTGGGCGATCTCGCTGTTGCCGGACACCGTCCGGGTGTGGCGGATGGCCGTGCGCACCCGGGCCAGCAGCTCGTCGGTGCCGAAGGGCTTGGTGAGATAGTCGTCCGCCCCCAGGTCCAGGGCCGTCACCTTGTCCTTTTCATGGGACCGGGCCGACACCACCACCACCGGCAGGCTGGACCAGCCGCGCAGCTGGCGCAGGATCTCCAGCCCGTCCATGTCCGGCAGGCCCAGGTCCAATATGATGAGGTCCGGACAGTGAGAGGAGATCATGGACTGGGCCTCCGCCCCGGAGCGGGCCAGGATGGCCTCGTAGCCGTTGTTGTTGAGCACCGTGGAGATGAAGTGGGCGATGCTCTTTTCATCCTCCACGATCAGGATCTTTTCCCGGATGGTCATACGGAATCCTCCTTGTCGTTCAGCGGAAGCCGGAAGGAGAATTCCACACCGGTCTCCTGATTTTGCGCCTCCATGGTGCCGCCGTGGGCCCGGACGATGGCCATGCTCACCGAAAGGCCCAGGCCCATGTTCCGCTTGCCGTCGCACTCCGCCGGGGTGGAGTGGCGCAGCGTGCCGTCGAAGAGATTGGGCAGGTCTTTCTCCGCGATGGGGGCGCCGTCGTTCCAGACGGAGAATACCGCCGCGTCCTTCTCGGCATGCACCGAGAGGCGGATGCTGCCGGCGCCCCCGTGGAACACCGCGTTTTCCATCACATTGGCCAGGACCTGCTCGATGAGGATGGGGTCCATGGGCACCAGCAGCAGCTCGTCCGGCACCGCCACGGTGACGGACGTGGCGGGGAACCGCTTGCGGAATTTCCGCACCGCCTCCGCCAGGACCTCCTCCGCCGCCTCCGGCTCCTTGGTGATGTGGGCCTGATTGTCCCCGATGCGGGTCACGGACAGCAGGTTCTCCACCACCCGGATCAGCCACTGGGCCTCGTCCCGCACGTCCTCCAGCAGCTGCACCTCCTCCTCCCGGGAGATGCCGGGATTCTCCAGCACCGCCGAGGTGGAGCCCACGATGGACGTCAATGGGGTGCGGATGTCGTGGGACACGGAGCGCAGCAGGTTGGCCCGCATCTTCTCCCGCTCGTTTTCGCTGCGCAGCCGTTCCTGCTGGCGGGCCTGGGTGGTCAGCGTGGACGTGATGACGGACACCATGAGAAAGGTCAGAAACGTGATGGGGTAGCCGGCAATGGTGAAGTTCACCGCCCAATAGGGATAGGTGAAGATGAAATTCACGCATACCACCCCCGCCACCGACGCGATGAGCCCGTAGAGATAGCCGGTGGTCAGGCGCGAGATCAGCAGCACCGCCACCACGAACACCGGCAAGGCGAAACCGACCACACTGTCCGCCATCTGCAGCAGGATGCAGATCTCCGCCGCCGAGAGCAGGATGATCCCCGTGATCAGCAGGTCCCGCAGAGAGATGGGGAACCACCTGGTGAGGCGGGATTTCTGTTTTCTGGACCTCATGCCGGGACCTCCTTTCCGGACGGCGTCCCGCAGAAAGGACGCTTTTCAACAGTATACCACATATTCCGTTAAATTGCTGCTAAAACTTCACGCGCTCTTAACATCCGCCGGACCGGGGCCGTCCGGGACGGGGCGGGGCGGCGGGCCGTTCAGAAACGTGAACGCCGGAGCCGGGGGGCTTGTCGGACCGTTAGCGGGACGGCCGGGGCCATTGTCAGCGGCTGAACGAAAAAACGTGCTATCATAAATCCATCAAAACGGCCGGAAACCGGCCATGAAGGAGCGTGTACGAACAACTATGGAAAACTTGATCAAAACCTACCTGCGCGAAGGAGAGCAGATCCGCTGGCAGGGCCAGCCCCAGCCCATCCCCCTGCTGGACAGCGGCAGCAAGATGCTCATTCTGCGCAAGTGGGCTCTGACGGTGCTCATCGTCGGCGCCCTGATCCTCTCCTACCTCTCCGCCCAGGATTCCCCCGGCATGGGCTTCCCGGCCCTGTCGCTGGTGTGCGGCGCGCTGCTGATGCTCACGCCTCTGCTGGAGCGCAACGGCCTCATGAAGAGCCGCTACTATATCACCAATCAGCGCATCATCCACATGACCAAGGACAAGGTGTTCTATTATATGGACCTGGCCGATGTGGACGCCTTCGAGGTGGAGAGCCGGCTCACCGAGCAGGACTCCCTGGTGCTGGGCAGCGCCGCCTTCGACGACGCCAAGAAGCACATCCGCTGGCGGGCCTGCCATCCCATGGAGGACCCCGATGCCATGAAGAACCGGGACCATGTGGACGGCATGGTGTTCTACAACATCGGCGCCTCCGCCGCCTCCGCGGCCCAGCTGCTGCGGGAGATGGGCTGCAAGCGCGCCGCCTGACGTTCCCCGCCGGTTCGGCGCGGCCCGCCGCGCGCACCCCTGCGGCATCCGCCGCCGGATCCCCCGCCGGGAAAGGGTTTGACCCTTTCCCGGCGGTTTTTTTGCGTTTTTTGAGAAAATTTTCGCCCGGACCGCACGCGGGCGTGCAAATTTCCCCGGCGGGGGACGCATGAGTGAGATGAGAAAGGGAGGCATGACGATGGAGAGAAAGCGGAGCGGCGACGCCTTCTGCCGGACGTATCTGCAGACCATGGACCCCGACCGGGCGGCCCGGGCCTCCGGGCGGACGGACGGCTTTTCCGCCCTGGGCAGCGCCCGCGTGCAGGCGCGGCTGGAGCGGATGCGGGAAAACGCCGCCGGGCAGCTGCGGCGGGAGGACGCGGTGCGGCGTCTGGCCCAGCTGGCCTTCGGCGGAGCGGAGGACGCGGTGTATCTGGCCCTGCACCCCGGGGAGGCGGATCCGGCGGCCCTGGATCTGGCCGCCGTCACGGAGCTGCGGGTGACGGACAAGGGCGTGGAGGTGAAGCTCACCGACCGGGTCCGGGCTTTGGAAACCCTGTGCGCCCTGCTGGAGTCGGGGCCGTCCCGGGACGCCGAGGCCCTCTATCAGGCCCTGGCGGAGAGCGCCGGCGGGGAGGGGGAGTGGGACCACGGATGAGGTGATGCGCTTTTCCCCCAAGCAGCGGCGGGTCCTCACCTGGTGGACCTCGGAGCGGTGGGAGAGCATTTTGTGCGACGGGGCGGTGCGCAGCGGCAAGACCTTCTGCATGGGCCTGTCCTTTTTCCTGTGGGCCCAGCGGCGCTTTGACGGACGGCAGTTCGGCGTGTGCGGCAAGACCATCGCCTCCGTGCGGCGGAACATGCTCTCGGAGGTGGTGCCCTGCCTGCGGCGGCTGGGGATGACCGTCCGGGAGCGGCGGGGGGAGCACTCCCTCACCGTCCGGTTCGGCGGACATGAGAACACCTTCCTCCTCTTCGGAGGCCGGGACGAGTCCAGCGCCGCGCTGATCCAGGGAGCCACCCTGGCCGGGGTGCTGCTGGACGAGGCGGCGCTGATGCCCCGGAGCTTTGTGGAGCAGGCCTGCGCCCGGTGCAGCGTGCCGGGCAGCCGCCTGTGGCTCAACTGCAACCCCGAGGGGCCCCAGCACTGGCTCTACCAGGAGTGGGTGTGCAAGGCCCGGGAGCGCCGGACCCTCCACCTCCACTTCACCATGGACGACAATCCCGCCCTGACCCCCAGGATCCGCGCCCGGTACCGCCGGGCCTACACCGGCGTCTTTTACCGCCGGTTCGTGCTGGGGGAGTGGACCGCCGCCCAGGGACTGGTGTACGACTTCTTCGACCCGGACCGCCACGCCCGCCCCGTGCCGGAGGGGCCGTTCCGGGAGTGGCGGATCTCCGTGGACTACGGCACCGCCAACCCCGCCTCCTTCGGCCTCTGGGGCCGGATCGGGGAGGTGTGGTACCGCACGGCGGAGTACTACTACGACTCCCGCCGGGCCGGGCGGCAGAAAACCGACGCCGAGTACGTGGAGGACCTCAAACGCCTGGCCGGGGACCGGACCGTCTCCCGGGTGATCGTGGACCCCTCCGCCGCCAGCTTCATCACGGCGCTGCGGCAGGCGGGGTTTTCCGTGGTGAAGGCGAATAACGATGTCGCCGACGGCATCCGGGTGACGGCGGACCTGCTGCGCCGGGGACGGCTGGTGCTCTGCCGGACCTGCGGCGACTGCCTGAGGGAGATGGGCCTCTACTGCTGGGAGGACCGGGGGGACCGGGACGCCCCCCGCAAGGAACACGACCACGCCATGGACGAGATGCGCTACTTCGCCATGGACGCCGCCGGCAGCGGCGGCGGGTTCGCCGCCACCTGGGTGGAGCGGCGGGCCTAGAGCGCGGAAAGGAAGGCGGTTTACGAAGATGAATTGGTTCAAGCGGCGGCAGGAGCCGCCGGCCGCGCCGGTACAGCTGCGGGACGTGTCCCGGCGGCCCTTCGGCGCACTGGGGCAGTGCGTGCCCCTGCGGGCCTGGGAGACCCGGCTCTACCGGGCGGTGCGGGAGGCGGTGCCGGTGGTGGACGCCGCCGTCTACAAGCTCATCCGCATGACCGGCGGCGTCACCGCCGTCTGCGGCGACAGGCAGGCCCAGCGGCAGCTGGCGGAATTCCTGCGCACCGTCCCCGCCGGGCGGGGGCAGTACGGCATCAACGCGTTTCTGGACTGCTATCTGGACTCCCTGCTCACCTGCGGCCGGGCCGTGGGAGAGATGGTCCCCGCCCGGGGCTTCCGGGACATCGCGGCGCTTTTGTGCGGCCGGGTGGAGGACATCGAGATCCGGGAGGGGGACCACCCTCTGGACTTCGTCCTCTGCGGCCCCGACGAGACGGGACATGTGGGGCCTCTGCCCCATCAGGACCTGCTGCTCTTCACCCCCCTGAATCCGGAGGCCGACAGCCCCTACGGCGTCTCCCTCCTGCGGGGGCTGCCCTTCCTCAGCGACATCCTCATGGAGATCTACCGCACCGTGGGGATCAACTGGGAGCGGTGCGGCAACGTGCGCTTTGCCGTCACCTGCGGCGGCGGGGACGGCCAGGCCGCCGAGCGCAGCCGCCAGCTGGCGCGGGAGTGGTCCCGGGCCATGGCGGAGACCCGCAGCGGCAGCGTCCGGGACTTCGTGGCGGTGGGGGACGTGGACATCCGGGCCATCGGCGCCGACGCCCCCATCCTGGACAGCCAGGTCCCCGTGCGGCAGATCCTGGAGCAGATCGTGGCCAAGACCGGCATTCCCCCCTTCATGCTGGGGCTGAGCTGGAGCTCCACCGAGCGGATGAGCACCCAGCAGGCGGATCTCCTCACCACGGAGATCACCGCCATCCGAAGGTCCCTGACCCCGGCGGTGGAGCGGATCTGCCGGCTGTGGCTGAGGATGCGCGGCTACGCCTGCCCGCTGGAGGTGGTCTGGGACGACATCAACCTCCAGGACGAGGTGGAGGAGGCCCGGGCGGCCCTCTACCGGGAGCAGGCCCGGAAGCTGAAACTGGAAAACGACAGGGCGGAAGGAGCGATGTGAATGGACATGCACGAGGAGCTGGAGCGGATCAACCGCTTCGCCAGGACGGAGCTCACGGCGGAGCAGGTGTACGTCTTCAGCGTGCGGCTTTGCGACAACGAGGTGGACCGGGATTTCGAGCGCTTCGACAGCGCGGCCCTGGAGAAGCTGGGGGAGCTGTTCGTGGGCCGCAGCGGCCTCTTCGACCACCAGTGGTCCGCCCGGGGACAGACCGCCCGGATCTACCGGACCCAGGTGGTGGAGGAGCCGGGAAGGGTCACCGCCGCCGGGGACGCCTACCGCTGGCTCAAGGCCTGGGCCTATCTCCTGCGCACGGAGAAGAACGCCGACCTCATCGGCGAGATCGAGGGCGGCATCAAAAAGGAGGTCAGCGTGGGCTGCAGCATGGCCCGGCGGGTGTGCTCCGTGTGCGGCTGTGAGGACGGCGGCTGCGGCCACGTCCCCGGCAAAAGCTACGGCGGAGAGCTGTGCTTCATCGAGCTGAAGGACCCCGCCGACGCCTACGAGTGGTCCTTCGTGGCGGTGCCCGCCCAGCGCGGCGCCGGGGTGGTGAAGCGCTTCGGCCGGGAGAGCGATCAGCTTGCCGCCCTGCGGCGGAAGGCGGAGCTGGGGGAGCGGTATCTCGCGGAGCTGCGCCGGGAGGTGGTGCGCCTTGCCATGCTGGCCGACGACCATCTGGACGGGCGGCTTTTTGAAAAGGCCGCCGCCCGTCTGGAGGAGCCGGAGCTCCTGGAGCTGAAGGACGCCTACGAGGCCGCCGTGTCCCGGCGCTTCGGCGCGCGGCCCCAGCTCCGGCGCCGGGAGGAGGTCCCGGCGGAGGATGAGACCCCGTTTCTCGTCTGAGGGACGAGGAAAACAATAAGGAGGAGTGGAAGAGATGTATTCTTTTGAGGGAATCGGCCAGTGGGCCGCCACCTTCGCCTGCGCGGAGGCGGAAGAGGAGGCGGCGAAGGTCACGGAGGGCGCCGTGGTGAAGATGGCGGCCAACGGCACCGTGGGCCTGTGCGCCGGCGGTGAGGCGTTCTGCGGCATGGTGCTCTCCGCGGGCCGGGACGGCGGGGCCTGCACCGTGGCCCTGGGCGGCATGGTCACCGCCGGATACACCGGCACCGCCCCCGCCCTGGGCTGGAGCGGCCTGAGCGCCGACGGCAGCGGCGGCGTGAAGGCCGACGCCGCCGGCCGGGCGCGTCTGGTGGTGGACGTGGACACCGACGGCCAGACCGTCACGTTCGTACTGTAAGGAGGGACCATACATGGCTTATCGTTTCGAGGATATCCGACTGGAAAAGGGCATGTACGGCCGCAGCGGCCGCACCTTCGCCCAGACGCTGGAGGAGCTGGACCCCAGCGAGCACTACCGGGGCACCCCCCTGGAGGGGCTGGACGCCTTCCAGCGCCAGCTCAAGCGCTTTGACATCAAGGTCAAGGGCCGGGGCAGCGACATGGTGGAGAAGTTCTTCCACACCACCGACTCCGCCGTGCTGTTCCCGGAGTTCGTCTCCCGGGTGGTGCGCCAGGGCCTGGAGGAGCAGACCATCCTCTCCGACATCACCGCCACCGTCACCCAGTTCGACGGGCTGGACTACCGGTCCATCGCCTCCGTCCCCACGGAGGAGGAGAAGGCCCTGCGCCGGGTGGAGGAGGGCGCCCAGATCCCCCAGACCGCCGTGCGCACCCAGGAGAACCTGGTGCGCCTGCACAAGCGGGGACGGATGCTGGTGGCCAGCTATGAGGCCATCCGCTTCCAGCGCCTGGATCTCTTCTCCGTGACGCTGCGCCAGATCGGCGCCTACATCGGCCACCAGCACCTCCAGGACGCGGTGACGGTGCTCACCGACGGCGACGGCAACGAAAACCCCGCCCCCGCCTTCACCGTGGGCACCAAGCCCATCTCCGGCACCAAGGGCACCCTCTCCTACGAGGCGCTGCTGGATTTCTGGAGCCAGTTCGATCCCTATACCATGAACACCATGCTGGTGAGTCCCGACGTGATGCTGGCCATGCTGAAGCTCACGGAGTTCCAGAATCCCCTGACGGGACTGAACTTCCAGGGCACCGGCAGCCTCACCACTCCCCTGGGGGCCAAGCTCCTGCGCACCTCCGCCGTCCCCGCCGGGACCCTCATCGGCCTGGACCGCAGCTACGCCCTGGAGCAGATCACCGGCAGCGAGATCACCGTGGAGTACGACAAGCTCATCGACCGCCAGCTGGAGCGGGCCGCCATCACCTCCGTCTCCGGCTTCGCCAAGCTCTTCCCCGAGGCGGCCAAGGTGCTGAAGGTATGACCGCCGGTGAGGAAGCCGCCCTGACGTTGGCCATGGAGATCACCGGGGCCGGAGAGACGGAGCGGCTGGTGCTGGAGCAGCTGTGCCTGGCCCGGGCCGCCTGGTGGCGCGGCCGCCTCCTGACCGGCGTCACGGAGAAGGACTGCGGCGCGGCCTTCCCCTGCGCCGTGGCCCTCACCGCCGCGGCGGACCTGGGCCGGTGCGGCGTTTCCGGCTTCACCGTGGGAGAGCTGTCCGTCCAGTGCGGCAAAGACGGCGCCGGGCAGCTGCGCGCCGCCGGGGAGCTGATGGCGCCCTACGCCGCCGTGGGGGACTTCAATTTCCGGAGGGTCCGGGGATGAGGGCGGTCCTGCAGCGCCTGCTGGCGCGGTACGGCCAGACGGTGACGCTGGAGCGGGAG
>CALWXI010000030.1 GCA_944385455.1 uncultured Oscillospiraceae bacterium
GTCCGGGATCTTTGTTTGTCCAAGTCAGACCGCTCTGGTGACTTTACCGGAACGCATACACCGGGTACAAACATACACATGGCGGGGGGAACCATCGACGATCGCCTTCACACGCTTCACATTGGGCTTCCAGGGACGATTGGAACGCCGATGAGAGTGAGAAACCTGAATACCGAAGGTCACGCCCTTGTCGCAAAACTCGCACTTAGCCATCCGTTGCACCTCCTTGCTGTTGCGTACTTCCGCGCCTACTCACAGGCACAGCTGATATGATACCAGAATCCTTTCCAAAATGCAAGCAGAATTTTCAAAAAAATCGGAATCTTTTTTTGAAGGCCCATTGGGCGGGGGAGATGGTGAAAGTGTTGCGAAATCAAGAGGATTCATATATAATAAATCATATCAGCCCATCGGCTTTTTTGACCCCTCAGCCGGGTGTTCGCCGGATGGGGCAGACTAGGTGTGGAGCTGCTCCGCATCGGAAAGGGAAAGGGATGCGCCATGAGTGAAAACGGCATGAAGATCACAGCATTCGTCGCACTGTTTGAATTGGAGGTCCTGAATCAGGGCAGCGATTTCGGCACGGCCATGCTGACCATCACGGATGTGAACCGCCCCGGTTTGCAGTTCCATAATTTTTATGACTACTTTGATCCCCGCCGCCTGCAGGTCATCGGAAAGGCGGAGGTGACATATCTCAAGGGCCTGACCAGCGAGCAGCGGCGCAAGTGCTTTGACGATCTCTTCCTTTATGATATTCCGGCCTTGGTGATTTCTCGGGGATTGGACTGCTTTCCTGAGTGCCTGGAGAGTGCAAAGGAGCACGGAAAGACGCTGCTGCGCACCCAGGAGACTACGGTGGAGTTCACCAGTCATACCATTGAGTATCTGAATCGGGAACTGGCGCCTTGTGTCACCCGCCACGGCGTATTGCTGGATATCTACGGCGAAGGTGTCATGATCACCGGTGACTCCGGCGTGGGCAAGAGCGAGGCGGCCATTGAGCTGATCATGCGGGGCCACCGGCTGGTGGCGGATGACGCGGTGGAGCTGCGGCGCATCTCCAACCAGCTCATCGGCACCGCTCCGGAAGTGATCCGGCACTACATCGAGCTGCGGGGCATCGGCGTCATTGATGTTCGGCAGCTGTTCGGCATGCGGGCCATCAAGGTGGAGTCCCAGCTGGATCTCGTGGTGCATTTTGAGCAGTGGGATCAGACAAAGTTCTATGACCGTTTGGGCATTGAGGACCACTTCACGGAGATCCTGGATGTGCAGGTGCCCATCATCACCATTCCGGTGCGGCCCGGACGGAACCTGGCCAGCATCGTGGAGGTGGCGGCCATGAACAACCGTCACCGCAAGTTCGGCTATAATGCCGCTCAGGAGCTGGCACGCCGGGTAGACATGCGGGCGGATGCCGGAAGCAAGCGGTAAACAGGGGTGAGACGGAATGTATATCGGCATTGACGTAGGCGGCACCAATCTCAAGGCGGGATTGGTGGACGAGACAGGGCACATCCTGGACACGGAGCGGACCCCTCTGCGCTTCACCACAGCGGAGGATTTCGCCGGGACACTGGCCGGTCTTGCCGGGACCTTACTGAGCCGGGCGGGTCTGCGGGCATCGGATATCGTCCGCGCTGGCATCGGTATCCCCGGGGCCGTCTGCGGCGGAGATATCCTCTATACCTGCAACATCCCGCTGCGGGACGTGCCGCTGGAGCGGCTGTTCCGCGCGCACCTGGACATTCCGGTGCGGATGGAAAACGACGCAAACTGCGCCGCCGTGGGCGAATGGCTGTGCGGCGCGGGCCGCGGCACACGGAATTTTATGGTGGTGACCCTGGGTACCGGCGTGGGCGGCGGCTTCATTCTGGATGGCAGGCTCTATGCCGGCGGCGGCATGGTGGGCGAAGTGGGTCACATGGTGGTGGAGCAGGGGGGTGCGCTCTGCGGCTGCGGACGCCGTGGCTGCTGGGAGGCCTATGCCTCCGCCACAGGCCTGATCCGTATGACCTATGAGGCCATGGAAGCTCATCCTGAGAGCCTTCTCCATGCCGTGGCGGCGGAGCGTGGCGGCGTGGAGGGCCGCACGGCCTTTGACGCCGCACAGCGTGGCGATGCAGCGGCACTGGAGCTGTGCCATACATACGTGGTCTATCTGGCTGCAGGTGTGACGAATCTGGTGAATATTCTCCAGCCGGAGGCGGTGGCTGTGGGCGGCGGTGTGGCCGGTGCGCCGGAACCGCTGCTGATGGAGCCGCTGCGTCAAATCGTGGAGCGGGAATGCTATCCCCGTCACACGGGAAAGATCCCCCGGATTCTGCGGGCGGAGCTTGGCAACGACGCGGGAATGATCGGGGCGGCACTGCTGGACCGCGCAATTTGAATTTCAGGAGGTCCATGCATGGACTGGTTTGCAAAACTGGATGAAGCAGTCTCAGAATATCTGCCGGATCTGAAGGTGGTATGCGAGGAACCCATGAGCCGCCATACTTCTTTTCGCATCGGCGGTGCGGCCCGGCGCATGGCGTTTCCGGAACGGGGGGAGCAGCTGGTGCTGCTCCACTCCTTCGCACTGGAATGCGGGGCAAGGCCGCTGGTGGTGGGGAACGGCACGAACTTGCTGGTCTCGGACGGGGGAGTGGACCGGCTGGTCATTGAAACCAGCGGGATGAACCGTCTGGAACGAGGGGCGGAACCGGATTCTGTTGTGGCCGAGGCTGGCGTGACGCTGGCGCGCCTTGCGGATTTTGCCTGCAGGGCCGGTCTTGCAGGGCTTGAGTTTGCCCATGGGATCCCCGGTACGGTTGGCGGCGGCATTTGTATGAATGCCGGAGCCTATGACGGAGAGATGAAGCAGGTGGTCTCCGGGGCGACGGTGTTGTTTCCGGAGGAGGGGGTCCGGTTTCTCTCCGGCGAGGAAATGGCTTTTGCTTACCGCCGGAGCCTCCTGACGGACCGCCCGGATGCAGTGGTGCTCAGCGCGGTGTTCCGGCTGAAGCCAGGCAGGGAAGAGACCATTCGGGACCGGATGCGGGAGCTGATGCAGCGGCGCAAGACCAGCCAGCCGCTGGAGTGGCCCAGTGCCGGCAGCACTTTCAAGCGTCCGGCAGGATATTTCGCCGGGACTCTCATCGACCAGTGCGGCCTGAAGGGTCTCACGGTGGGGGGGGCCCAGGTCAGCGAAAAGCATGCGGGTTTCATCATCAACCGGGGCGGGGCCACCTGCGCCGATGTGACGGCCCTGATCGGCGAGGTCCAGGCCCGGGTGCTGGAGAGGACCGGTGTGCGGCTGGAGCCGGAAGTGAAGATCATTCGGGATTAAAGCAGATTCCCCTGGTTCCGGACGGGGTGGGTCATGGAGGTGTTTGTTTGGAGATTCTCATCATTTCCGGCCTTTCCGGCGGCGGAAAGAGCAAGGCGGCATCTTTTTTGGAGGATATGGGCTTTTACATCGTGGATAATATGCCTGCCGCCATGATTCTGAAATTCGCGGAGTTCTGCGCCGGAGGCAACGGCCGGTATGACCGGGTGGCGCTGGTGTATGATGTGCGTACGGCCAGCTCCTTTACAGAGCTGTTTGGCGTACTGGATAAGCTCAAAACCATGGAGAGTGCCTGCCGGATGCTGTTTCTGGAGGCTTCGCCGGAGACCATCATCAAGCGTTACAAGGAGACCCGCCGCCTGCATCCTCTGCGGGAGCAGACAGACTCCCTGGAGCAGGCGGTGCTGCGGGAGCGGGAGCTGATGCAGCCCGTCCGGGACCGGGCGGACTATATCATCGACACCTCCCGGACTTCCACCGCGCAGCTGCGGGGGGAGTTGCTGCGTCTGTTCGGAAAAGCGGGGGAGAAGGTTGGGATGTCCGTGAGCATCACCTCCTTCGGCTTCAAGCATGGGCTGCCCATGGAGGCGGATCTGGTACTGGACGTGCGGTTCCTGCCCAACCCCTTCTACGTGGAACAGCTGCGCAATCTGACGGGGCTGGACAGCGCCGTCTCTGACTATGTATTCAGCTTTCAGCAGACCCGGGATTTCCTGGCCAAGCTGGAGGAGCTCCTCTCCTTCACACTGCCTCTGTACGCGGCTGAGGGGAGGGCGATGCTGGTCATCGCCGTGGGCTGTACCGGCGGCCATCACCGCTCTGTGGCGCTGACCCATGCATTGGCGGAATTCATCCGGGGTCTGGGGTATCCCACCTCGGAAAACCATCGGGATATGACCCGGGGCGGATGAGGTGAGCGATCATGACGAAACGAGCATCCTATCGATTTCCCAAGGCCAATGGTCCGAGGATCGCTGTCATCGGCGGCGGACACGGTCTTTCCAATATGCTCCGCGGCCTCAAGCAATACACAGAGCACATCTCCGCTGTGGTGACGGTGGCGGATGACGGCGGCGGCAGCGGTATGCTGCGACAGGATCTGGGAATGCCTCCGCCGGGCGACATTCGCAACTGCATGGAGGCTCTGGCCAACACGGAGCCGCTGATGAGTGAGCTGATGCATTATCGATTCACAGATGGATCTCTGGCGGGGCAGAGCTTCGGGAATCTCTTCCTGGCAGCCCTCAACGGCATTTCGCCCTCCTTTGGTGTGGCGGTGAGCCGTATGAGCCAGGTGCTGGCTCTCACCGGCCGGGTACTGCCTGTGACCACGGCGGATGTGCAGCTGGAGGCGGAATTTGAGAACGGCGCCACGGTGGTGGGAGAGTCCAAGATCTTTTACTGCAAGAAGCAGGAGGACTGCCGCATTCGCCGGGTACGGCTGATCCCGGAGAATCCCAAAGCCCTGCCGGAGGCAGCCGCCGCCATTCGGGAGGCGGATATGGTGGTGCTGGGACCGGGGAGCCTCTATACCAGCATCATTCCCAATCTGCTGGTGGATGGCATCGTAGAGGCCATCCAGAAGTGCTGCGGCCTGAAGGTCTACGTATGCAATGTCATGACCCAGGAAGGGGAGACGGAGGGCTATACGGTGTCGGACCATATCTCCGCGCTGTTCCACCATTCTGTCCGCGGCCTTTTTGAATTGTGCTTGTGCAATTCCTCTCCCATCCCCAAGGGCGTGGCGGAGCGTTACGCAGAAGAAGGGGCGGAGCCGCTGTACGCCGATCCGGAGCTGTGTGCCCAGTTGGGCGTGGAGGTCATCAGCCGCCCGGTGGCCACAGTGGACAATGGCTATGTCCGCCACGATCCCGGTCATCTGGCCCGGGAACTGATTCTGCTCCACGCGGAGCGCAGCGTCCGCATCGCCGGAGAAAACGGCGACACCTACCGGGTGGAACGGCATCGGTAAAGAGGGCCGTTTTCACGCAAGACCTGAAAGGAGCCGCCGATGTCCTTTTCCTACGAGACGAAAAACGAGCTTTGCCGCCTCCCGGTGCAGAAGCTGTGCTGTGCCCGGGCGGAGGCGTATGGCATTTTGCTCTACTGCAGTACCTTCAGTTCCACGGAGGTCCGGATCGTCACGGAGAACCCCAACTTTTCCGCACGGCTGCCCAAGCTCTTCCATCGGGCTTTCGGCCTTCGGTTCGACCGGCAGCCGGACCCGGATCAGCCCGGCAAGCAGGTATTCCAGATGACGGAGCGGCAGAAAATGGACCACATCGTGAATCTTCTGGGATATGATCCCCGGCAGAATCTGGTGCTGCACATTAACTTTGCCCTGCTGGAGGATGCCTGCTGCCGCGCCTCCTTCCTTCGGGGGATCTTTTTTGCCGGCGGAAGCATCACAGATCCCTTGAAACGCTACCATCTGGAGCTGACCACTTCCCATCTGCAGGTCAGCCGGGAGCTGGGGGTGCTGCTTCGGGAGAGCGGGTATCCTCCCAAAAGTGTGACCCGCAACGGCAGCTTTGTCACATATTTTAAGCAAAGTGACCAGATTGAGGATTTTCTGACCCTCATCGGCGCGCCTGTGGCGGCCATGAACGTCATGACCGCCAAAATGGAAAAAGATCTGCGCAACAGCGTCAACCGCCGTCTCAACTGCGACAGCGCCAACCTGGATAAGGCAGTGCTGGCTGCCCAGGAGCAGCTGGAAGCCATCCGGCGTCTCCAGGAAGCGGGCGTGCTGGAGACGCTGCCGGAAAAGCTCCGGCAGACGGCATCGCTGCGGCTGCAAAACCCGGAGCTGACCCTCAGCGAACTTGCGGAGCAGTTTGACCCGCCGGTGACGAAATCCTGCCTGAACCACCGGCTGCGGCGGCTGCTGAAGCTGGCGGGAACACATGCAAAAGGAGATGTATGAAAACCATGGATCGTTATGAACAGGCCGCTGCTTACCATCATAAGGGTTTCAACTGCTGTCAGAGTGTGCTGGCGGCCTTTTCCGATCTCACCGGCCTCAGCGAACAGGCCTGCTTTGACATCGGGGGCGGCTTTGGCGGCGGCGCCGGGACCGGTGAGCTGTGCGGCGCCGTCATCGGCGCGGTGATGACGCTGGGGCTGCTGACCCCGGTGGATCCCGCAGACCCTGCGGCCAGCAAGAAGCGTACCCTGTCCTATGGCAAAGAGCTGCAGGCCCGTTTTTTTCAGCGCTTCCATGCGCTGCGCTGCCATGATCTCAAGAAGATCACCGACTTTGCGGCCAGCAGCTCCACTCCCGCTGCACAGCGGCTGGGGCTTACGATCCGCTGTGACATCATGATCGTCACCGCTGTGGAGCTGGTGGAAGAGCTCCTGCGGGAACGGGAGGAGACGGCTCAGTAACCTCAAAGCTCGCGTAAGGGAGGATATCCATGTCCTTTGTCCATCTGCATGTTCATACGGAATACAGTCTCCTGGACGGTGCCTGCCGCATCCGGGCTCTGCCGGGTGTGGTGAAAGCCATGGGACAGACGGCTTGCGCCGTCACCGATCACGGCGTCATGTATGGGGCCATTGACTTTTACCGGGGCTGCAAAGCGGAAGGGATCAAGCCCATCATCGGCTGCGAGGTATATGTGGCGCCCAGGGGCCGAAGCCGCTTCGACAAAATCCACGAATTTGATTCCGAGAGCCGTCACTTGGTGCTGCTGTGCGAGAATGAAGAGGGCTATCGGAACCTCTCCTATATGGTATCCATGGCTTGGACAGAAGGGTTTTACATCAAGCCACGGATCGACATGGAGCTGCTGCGCTCACACAGCAAGGGACTGATTGCACTGTCGGCATGCCTTGCCGGTGAGATACCCCGGATGCTGCGCAACGGAGAGTATGAAAACGCCAGGGATTATGCGCTGGAGCTCTCAGAGATCTTTGGACAGGACCGCTTTTATCTGGAGCTGCAGGACCATGGTATCCGGGACCAGCAGACGGTGAACCGGGGGATCCTGCGCATCCATCAGGAGACGGGATTGCCCATGGTCTGCACCAACGATGCCCACTACCTGCGCCGGGAGGACGCCGAGGCGCATGATGTGCTTTTGTGCATCCAGACCGGCAAGACCCTGGACGATGAGAACCGGATGCGCTATGAGCCCCGGAACTTTTATCTGCGCAGCGAGCAGGAGATGCAGGCGCTTTTTCAGGGCTATGAGGGAGCGCTGGAGAACACGGAAAAGATCGCACAGATGTGCAATTTGGAATTTACCTTCGGGACCTATCATCTGCCGGAATTCCAGCTGCCGCCTGGCTACGACAGCTTTTCCTATCTGAAGGAGCTCTGTGACCGGGGCTATCGGGAGCGGTACGGGGAGGATGATTCCCACCGGGCACAGCTGGCGTATGAGCAGGACATGATCGAGAAAATGGGCTTTACGGACTATTTCCTCATTGTCTCGGACTTCGTCCGCTACGCCAAGGAGGCCGGGATCCCCGTGGGCCCCGGCCGCGGCAGTGCCGCGGGCAGCATGGTGAGCTACTGCCTGCATATCACGGACATCGACCCTGTGCAGTACAGCCTCTATTTCGAGCGGTTCCTGAACCCGGAGCGGGTCAGCATGCCGGATATCGACATGGACTTCGGGGATACACGCCGGGGAGAGGTGGTGGACTATGTCCGCCGCAAATACGGTGATGATCATGTGGCCCAGATCGTGACCTTCGGTACCATGGCGGCCCGCGGCGTTATCCGGGATGTGGGACGGGTCATGAACATCCCGTACGCCGAGGTGGATCAGATCGCCAAGCAGGTCCCGGGCGGCCCCGGCGCACTGCATATCACGCTGGACGAGGCGCTGCGGCTGAGCAGGCCTCTGCGGGAGCGGTATGAAGCAGACGAGCGGGTACGGCTCCTCATCGATACCGCCAAGGCATTGGAGGGCATGCCGCGTCATGCCTCTACCCACGCCGCCGGCGTGGTCATCACCAGAAGACCCGTGTATGAATATGTTCCGCTGGCAAAGAACGACGATGCGGTGGTCTGTCAGTACGTCATGACCACACTGGAAGAGCTGGGCCTTTTGAAGATGGACTTTTTGGGCCTGCGGAACCTGACGGTCCTGGATGACGCGGTGAAGATGCTCCAGGTCCAGCAGCCGGACTTTCGCCTGTCGGACATCCCGGAAGATGACAAGGCCACTTTTGAGATGCTCTCCCGGGGCCAGACCTCCGGGGTATTCCAGATGGAATCCACGGGAATGACTGGTGTGTGCGTGGGCCTCAAGCCCCAGAACATTGAGGACATCACCGCCATCATCGCCCTTTACCGGCCCGGCCCTATGGAATCCATCCCGCGTTTCATCTCCTGCAAGCATAATCCCGACCTCATCCGCTACCGCCATCCGTCTCTGGAACCCATCCTCTCCAACACCTACGGCTGTATCGTCTATCAGGAGCAGGTGATCCAGATCTTCCAGCAGCTGGGGGGGTATTCTCTGGGGCAGGCGGATATGGTGCGCCGTGCCATCTCCAAAAAGAAGGCCGCCCAGATTCAGAAGGAGAAGGACACCTTTATTCACGGTGACAAGGAAAGAAACATTACAGGATGTGTGGCAAAAGGGATTCCGGAGGATGTGGCGGAAGCCATTTATCAGGAGATCTACGATTTTGCCAACTATGCCTTCAATAAGGCCCATGCTGTCAGCTACGCAGTGGTGGCTTATCAGACGGCCTATTTCAAATGTCACTTTCCCCGGGAATACATGGCGGCCCTTCTCACCAGTGTATTGGATAATTCTGATAAAGTGGCAGGCTATATCAACGAATGCAAGGACTGCGGAATCGCTCTGCTGCCGCCGGATATCAACCGTTCCGCCGATACCTTCACAGTGGAGGAGGGGGGGATTCGCTTCGGCCTGGTGGCGATCAAGAACATTGGCCGCGGATTCATCCAGGCAGTGATGCGAGAGCGGAAGGGAAAGCCCTTCACCTCACTGACGGATTTCTGCCAGCGTATGAGCGGCAGCGATATGAATAAGCGGGCGGTGGAGAACCTGATCCGCTCCGGTGCGTTTGACTCTCTGGGAGCCCGCCGTTCCCAGCTCATCCAGGTCTATGAAAAAGTAATGGATTCCGTGGCGGACCAGCAGCGCAAAAATCTGGTGGGACAGATGGATTTTTTCTCTATGGCTGCTGTTAACTCTGAAGAATCAATGCCTGTAAAGGAAATTCCTTTGCCGAATATTCCGGAGTTTTCTCCGCAGGAGCTCATGACCATGGAGAAGGAGACCACCGGACTCTATCTCTCGGGACATCCCATAGACGCCTATCGGGAAGAGATCCGCAGGTTTCATACGCCCACGATCGCCTCTATCCTGGCGGATTTTGCCCAGGAGGGCGGTCCTGTGCGATTCTCTGATGACCAGCGCATCTCTGTCTGCGGTGTGGTGACCTCCAGCAAGACCAAGACCACCCGCAACAACAGCCTTATGGCCTACGTGGTGGTGGAAGACGACACGGCTTCCATTGAGCTTTTGTGCTTTTCCAGAGTGCTGGATACCTGTGGTCCCTATCTCCGTGAGAATCAGGCCGTGGTGGTGCAGGGGCGGCTGTCTGTCCGGGATGAGAAGGCCCCGCAGATCCTGTGTGACTCTGCCTATCCTCTGGGGGCCATGGAGGGGGCTCCTCCTCCGCCGCCTCCGCCTCATGCAGAAAAGCTTCTGCCTGGGAATACTCTGTATTTGAAGTTCCCCTCTCTAACGGATCCCGCCATACGGCATATGAAGCTGGTGTTCAATATGTTTCCCGGCACAACACCGGTCAAGATGGTGATGGCGGACACTCGAAAGGTCTACGGGAGCTCCGTTTTGCTCCACCGGGCCCTGGTAGAGGAAGCCAAAGAGACGCTCGGCCCTGAAAATGTCGTGGTGAAGTAGAAAAAGCTTCGAAGCCGCAGGCTTCGAAGCTTTTTCTATTCTTCATCAGAGAGCAGCAGATCCATGATCTTGCTGTAAAGCTTTTCCGGATCTTTCTGAAACCGCTCGGAAAGGACCTTTGCCATGTCCTCCCGGACCACCATCAGCCGCAGGTCCATTACGCTGCCCATGTCGTCATCCAGATTCAGCCGGACCGTATAGGTGCCGTTGGCGCGCTGGTCCCAGACGGCCCGCACCTGACTTTTGCGGCGCAGCTTCCGGTTCCAGATGGCGATGTTCTTGTCGCAGCGCAGCCGCACGGAGTAGGGGAGGCTGCTTTCACAGATCTGGCTGTTGCGCAGGCCCTTGTCCGTAATGGCGTACAAGCCATCCTCAGAGAGCGTCAGATGCTGGGTCTTGACCAAGTCGCTGAGACACTCTGAAAAGTCAAAATAGTCGATGGCATCATCACACATGGTGAGATCCAGGACCGTATCGAAAGGGATCGGCTCAATGACTCGCGCAGCGATGTACAGAATCAGGAATTTGATCTCCAGCTTATCATGGATGAACCCGCGTCCCGCCATAATATGACCTCCTTTGGCACGTCTCTCTCATTTGATACCAGTATACCCCAATTTCCTGCCGTTTGTATAGTCCCAAATAAAATGGAAAGTCAGCTTGACATTTTTGAAGAAACGTGCTATGTTCAAATTACGGAAAGGAAGCTTTCCATTTTGAGGCCTGCAAATGGGGGTGATGGGTTGAAAAACCGTCTGGAGGAACTGCGCAAGGCCCGGGGAATTCGGCAGGAGGAGCTGGCGGAAGCGCTGGAGGTCTCGCGGCAGACCATCGGCTCTCTGGAAAACGGACGGTACAATCCGTCCATTCTGCTGGCGTTCAAGATTGCCCGGTACTTCGGGATGACCATTGAGGAGATCTTTTTGTACGAGGAGGAACCGTCATGAGAAAGAAAACAAAGGGATATCTGGCGCTGGGTGTACTGGGCGCGGTGCTGGCGGTGCTGAGCCTGATTCTGGAGGGGCGGATCTCCGATCCCGTGGGCGGGATGCTGATGGGGACCGGCTCGGGGCTGTTTGCATTCGGATTTTGCCAGTGGCGGATGCGGCGCTGGGAGGAGAAGGACCCCGAACGGATGCATCAGGCGACGGTGGAGGCCAACGATGAACGCAACGTGGCCATCCGGCGCCGGGCTCAGGCGGTGTCCGGGGAGGTGCTGCAGTGGGCTGTCATGGCGGCGGCCTGGGTCTCCATCGGTCTGGGGGCGCCGCTGTGGGTGACGCTGGCGGCGGTGGGGGTGTTTCTGGCCAAGAGCATTCTTGAGATCGCTTTGATGGTCCGTTATCAGCGGCAGATGTAACCGCGTCGAAGGCCGTCGGATTTTGCCTTGACGCTGCCGCCCCTGCGGCGGTATCATGGAGGCAAGATCAAACGAGAGGCGGGGACGGAATGGGAAAGCGGATACTGGCTGCGCTGCTGGCGGCCATGATGGTACTGGCTTTTTCGGGATGCGGGAAAGCGGAGATCCCGGAACCCGCACCGGAGCGGGAACCTGTGGTGCAGCCGGAATTCGAGCCGGAACCAGAGCCGGAGGTATATGTTCCATCCGGCACCAATCCGCTGACCGGGCTGCCTATGGAACCGGAGTTTGAAAATGACCGGCCAGTGGCGGTGATGTTCAACAACATCAAGGCGGCTCAGCCGCAGCTGGGCATCTCGCAGGCCGACCTCATCTACGAGGTGGTGGCGGAGGGCGGCATCACCCGGATGCTGGCGCTCTACCAATCCCTGGAGGGCGTGGGAAATCTGGGCAGCATCCGCTCCACCCGGACGTATTATCTGGAGCTGGCCCTTGGGCATGATGCCCTGTTGGTCCATGCCGGCGGCAGTCCGGATGCCTACCAGAAGATCCCCGCCTGGGATGTGGACAACATGGACGGAGTCAATGGCGGATCCGACGCGAAGATCTTCTGGCGGGATGCGGAGCGCCGTAAGGCCATGGGGTATGAGCACAGCCTTCTGACTTCCGGGGAGGCCATCTTGGAGTATCTGGCCCAGGACCATTTCCGGCTCCAGCATGAGGAAGGCGATTCCTCTCCGCAGCTCTTTTCAGAGAACGGGACCCCTGCCGCAGGCACTGCCGCAGAGCATATTTCGGTAAAATTCTCCAACTATAAGACCGGTACCTTTGACTATGATGCTGCCTCGGGTCTGTATCTGGCTGGGCAGTACGGCTCGGATCACATTGACGGCGAGACCGGAGAGCAGGTAAGCGTCACCAATGTGCTGGTCCTGGAGACCAGTATTTCCGTCATCTCCGGCGATACAGCGGGGCGGCTGAGCGTCCGTCTCACCGGAGCCGGAGATGGCATGTTCTTCTGCGGCGGCAAGTCCATCCCCATCCAGTGGAGCAAGGCAGACCGAAACAGTCCGTTTGTCTATACTCTGGAGGATGGTACGCCTCTGGCATTGGGACAGGGCAAGACCTATGTGTGCATCATCTCTTCTTCCGGCAATTCCGTCAGTATTTCCTGAATCACGGCGAAAAGCCGCCCCATATGGGGCGGCTTTTTTGCGTCATTTGCAGCAGCACTTGGCTTCCTGATAATTTTCCGGCATACAGACGGTATTGGGAGGGAAGAACTCGCCAACCGGGAATGCGATGTTGCGGAACACACAGCAGGGGTCCTCGCTGCCGCTGCCGCAGGAGCACTCCTTGTCGGGCATGCAGTAGTCGTACACCGGTACCAGCAGCTGGGAATCCCGCTCCAGACGCACGATGGAGAACTGTCCAAGCGTCACATAGATCCGGCGGCTGTCATCACCGCTGGAGAGCTCGCCGCCGAAGCATCCGTTGACAAAAGAGGGTACTTCGCACAGATCACAGTCGCATTCCCGCTTGCCGCAGCAGTCCAGAATGCGGGCATCCAGCACGATGGGATCCACCGCCTCCACCACGGCGATGGGGGCATTGGCGCGCTTGAGCATCTGGATATCAGGTTCTCCGGTCCGAAGTTCGGAGGAGAAGATCTTGGCGTTGCCCTCGCTTCCGAAGAGGATGGCCCGTTTGTCAAAAACGCACAGGCCCTCCACGGTTACCGGAGCCGGACAGCTGAGGTAGGCCTGCAGAGTAACGGCGTAGAAAAAGCGCATATCAACGGTGTAGAATCCCCGGTTGAAGCTGACGGGTTCCACATCTACGTAGACGTACAGCAGCTTTGCGGTGCCGCCCTTGACCGAGAGGGCCCGGTTAATGATGTCAACATACTGCAGCTTCGGGTAAAACCGCAAGTCCTCGATGCAATCCTTATCACGGCAGGAGTCATAGATTTTTCGGGTATGGATGCATACCGCCTCCCGGACGTTTCCACAGTCCGAGACGGGACCAGGCATGATCTTGTCAGGCATGATGAATACCTCCTAGTTTAAGTAGCTGGGTGAAAGAACAGGTCTTTCAATCCAGTCTATGCACGGGCAGGAGGGGGGTGCGGAAAGCACGAGCGGGATTTGCAGGCATACTTCCGGACGAGCCGTCATAGGGTGAACCAACAAAGGAAAGGGGGATGACCCTTGCAAAGAGATCTTTGTGTACAGCGCTATCAGCAGGCCGCCGCCGTTCTTCCGGTGCGGCTGCGGAAGCTGGCTCTGGAGCTGCCGGATGCGGCGCAGGCCCTGGCAGAGGAGATCCGGCTGCGGGCTGGGCGGCCGCTGGCCGTACTGCTGCCGGAGGGAGAAACGGAACTTGAGGGAACGGTGGAGCCGGAAGAACTGGAAACTCTTTGCGATCTGGCAACTGAGTTTTCCCGATACGCAGCGGCAGAGACATTACGGGATGGATTCGTTCCGGTACGGGGCGGATTCCGGGTGGGCTTCTGCGGTACGGCCATCATAAAGGATGGGTATAATACGGGTCTCAAACAGTTTTCCTCTGCCGTGATCCGCATCAGCCGGGAACACAGGCAGGCAGCGGAACAAGTGGCAAGACAGCTGTTTTTGGATGGAGAAGTAGCCAGCACGCTGATTCTGTCGCCGCCCGGAGGAGGCAAAACCACGCTGCTGCGGGATTTGGTGCGCCGGCTCTCTGATGGAGTGGAGGGGTACGGCCCCAGGCGGATTTCTTTGATTGACGAGCGCGGAGAGGTGGCCGTTTGTTTCCATGGCCGCCCGCAGATGGATGTGGGACGTCACACCGATGTGCTGGACGGTTGCCCCAAGGCATCCGGGATCCCCATGGTGCTGCGTGCCATGAACCCGCAGATCATTGCGGTGGACGAGATCACCCTGCAGCAGGACCTGCAGGCAGCGGTAATGGCTGCCGGATGTGGGGTACGTCTGCTGGCCACCATCCATGCCGGCAGCGTGGCGGAACTGCAGGAAAAGCCTCTTTACCGCGCTCTGCTGGCAGAGCGGGTGTTCCGTCTTGCGGCATGTATTCAGAGAACGCCGGAGGGCAGGAGCGTCCATTTGGAGGAATTGCCGTGATCAAGCTGATGGGGAGCCTTCTGATCCTGGCAGGCGGAGTCCTGATCCGGCAGACCCGTCTGGCAGAATACCGGCGGCGTCTCCGCACGCTGACAGATCTTGCCTCATCTCTGCGGCGTATGAGTGATGAGATTCGTACGCTGCGGCGTCCTCTGCCAGAGTTGATGCGATACCTGAGCGGAGCCTGCGGTCCGGAAGCCGGAACGTTTTTCAAGGAAGCCGCAGCACAGGCGGAGCGCGGCGAGGATCTTTCCGAGGTCTGGCGGCATCTGGCCAGAGCTCTGCCGCTCTCACAACGGGACCGCGCCGTGTTGGAGGAGATTGGAGGCGATCTGCGGGGCGACGCGACACAGCTCTGCGGCGCTGCGGAACTGGCGTCACGCGCACTCTCAAAGAGCCGGGACGAGCTGGAGGAAGGTCGGCGGGCAGAGGAAAAGCGTACCACCGCACTAAGCCTCTCCGCCGCTTTGCTGCTGGTGATCTTACTGATTTGAGGGATACATTATGGATGTGGATTTGATTTTCAAGATCGCTGCCATCGGGATCCTGGTAGCGGTACTGAACCAGCTGCTGGTGCGCTCCGGCCGGGAAGAACAGGCCATGATGACCACGCTGGCGGGCTTGGTGGTGGTGCTGATGATGATGGTGCAGGAAATCAGCGATCTTTTCAACCTTATAAAAACATTGTTTCGATTTTGATCATGGAACAAGTATTTCAGGTGACGGCCCTGTGTGTGGTGGGGGCCCTGCTGGCGCTGACAATCCGGAGAGGGAGTCCGGAGAGCGCACTGCTGCTCTCTCTTGCCGCCGCGGTGTTGGTACTGCTGATGCTGCTGGAGAATCTCGGTGAGCTGACGGCATTTTTCACAGAACTGGCCCGGCGCAGCGGGCTTCCTGAGGCGCTGTTTGCTCCCCTTTATAAGATCCTGGCCATCACGCTGGTGGTGCGGGTAGGATCCGGACTCTGCCGGGACGCAGGGGAACAGGCTTTGGCTTCCGTGGTGGAAACAGCAGGCGCGGTCTGTGCATTGCTGACCGCTCTGCCGCTGCTGCGGTCTGTTCTGTCCATGCTGTTGGAGTTGATGGAATGAAGTATCTCATTTGCTGTACGATCCTAGTGCTGGCGCTGATGGGACAAGCGCGGGCCGCAGAGATTCCGGAGGACCTTCGGAATGCTCTGCCTGAAGCAGCGCAGGACCTTCTGGATGAGGAGACGGATTTCTCGGAAGGCACGATCTCCCTGGTGGAACAGGTGAGCAGCCTTGCTGGAGATGTGGTGCGTCAGCGGGTCCGGGGCGCGGCGGCAGTGCTGCTGGTTGCAGTGCTCTGCGGCGCTGCGGAAGGGGCATTTCATGGTATAGGCGGCCACCAGGCAGCTCCGCTGGTATCTATGGCGGGAGTACTGTCGGTGACGCTGGTCAGTGCCGGGAGCCTGGATACATTGATGGGACTGGGAGCCCGTACAATTCAGGAACTTTCCGATTTTTCAAAATTTCTTCTGCCGACCCTGGCGGCAGCCACGGCGGCCTCCGGCGGTGTCACTACCGCCACTTTCCAGCAGGTCACCGCTGTCTTTCTGGCGGACCTGCTGATGGGCCTCATCAACGGGGTATTGCTGCCGCTGGTCTACCTTTACATCGGACTGCTGGCCGCATCGGCGGCTCTTCCGGAAAACCGGCTGGCAGCTCTGGCAGAGGCACTCAAAAAAGTGGTTACCTGGCTGTTGACAGTATCTCTGGTGGCCTTCACCGCCTATTTGTCTGTGGCCCGGATCGTCACCGGCGCCACGGATGCCGCGACTGTGAAAATGACGAAAGCGGCCATCTCAGGCGTGGTCCCCGTGGTGGGAGGAATCATTGCAGAGGCGGCGGACACGGTGCTGGCAGGGGCGGGAATGCTGAAAAACACAGTGGGTATTTTTGGAACTTTGGCGATCCTGGCGGCCTGTGCATATCCGTTTTTACAGCTTGGGGTGCAATACCTCCTTTATAAACTCACAGCTTTCCTGACCTCGCTGCTGGGCGTCCCCATGCTCAGCAAGCTCATTGACGGGCTGGGCGGAGCGTTCGGACTGGTGCTTGGGATGACCGGAAGCTGTGCCATCGTGCTGCTGGTGTCGGTGCTTTCTTCTGTGGCGGCGGTGATTCCATGATGGCGTCGGTACGGGAATGGCTCATCGGTCTGGTGGTGGTAACGCTGCTGTTATCCGTGGTACAGATGCTCATACCAAAGGGAACTCTGCGGCAGATTGCCTCCTTTGTGGGAGGCCTTCTGCTTCTTGCAGCGCTGCTGCGGCCGCTGCTAAGCGCTGTTCCGGAGCAGCTGGAGCTGGATCTGGATGCATACCGCAGTCAGATCCAGCAGCGGGAGGCAGAATTTGTCCAGGAGGAGACAGCGGCTTTGCAAACACTCATAGCAGAGCAGACCGCATCATATATATCGGAGGAAGCGGCCAGGCTGGGCGTATCGGTAACAGTGCAGGTGGAAACTGTGCCTGGTGAGGACAACGTTCCGCTGCCCTGGTCAGTGCAGCTGACCGGGACGCGTTCACAGGCACTGTCGGAGTGGATCGCATCGGAACTGGCTATCCCGGCGGAGAGGCAGGTTTGGCATGAGGGACTGGATGAAAGCTGAAGGAGTGCAAAAACAATGGGAAAAATACAAATACGCGGTTCTGGTGGTGCTGATCGGCGCCGGGCTGCTGCTCTGGCCGAGTGGCGGCGGCGATACGAAGGAAACGGAGGTTCCGGAGGGAGAACGGAACATTCAGGCGGAGATGGAAGAGATCCTGGGGAAGATCAGCGGTGTGGGAGAGGTCCGGGTGATGCTGACGGAGGATACCGATGGCGAGCGGCGGCTGGCCCGGAATATGGAGGTGAGCGGCAGCCCGTCGGACTCGGAGCATTACTCGCAAAGTACCGAGGCCGTGATGGAGGACAGCGGCGGCGACACTCTGGCGGTGGTAACCCAGACACGATACCCTTCCTATCGCGGAGCGCTGGTGGTGTGTCAGGGCGGAGACCGGGCGGACGTACGGCTGGCGGTGACGGAAGCGGTATCTTCTCTGACGGGACTCTCGGCGGATCGCATCGCGGTGGCAAAATGGCAGTGATCATATGGAGGAGGAGAGGAACTATGCAGGCAAGATGGAAGCGCAACGCAACGGTAGCCGTCATGGCAGTGCTGGTGTGCGCGGCGGTGGCGCTGAACTGGAAATTTACCGGGGAACAGGCGGCAGCGGAAACCGGGGCGGACAGCCAGGAAACCGGTACTAAGATTCTGGGAGAAGCCGCGCTGGTTTCCGGGCAGGAAACGGACGAGGCTTCCTTGGATGAGGAGGCAGTTTACACCGGATCGGATTACTTTGCCTCCGCGCGTCTGACGCGGCAGCAGGCCCGTGACAGTGCCATCTCTCTGCTGCAGGAGGCTGCGGAACAGGAAAATGCAGACCAGACCGTGGCCAATGAGGCCTCTGAAGGCATCCAGGTGCTGGCGTCCTATACGCTCAAGGAAGCGCAGATTGAAAATCTGGTGACCGCCAAGGGGTATGTGGACTGCGTGGCCTTCATGGGAGAGGACGGCATCAGCATTGTGGTATCCACGGAAAGCGGAGAACTGACTGGAGAGGACGTGGCTAAGATCACCGATATCGCCGTTTCGGAGACCGGACTTTCCGCCAGCGGTGTAAAGATTATGGCGGCAAATTAGCTGTTGTAATTTAACCTGCACCATGGTACAATACTCATGATATATCGCGTTTACCAAGGATTCCAGACGTAAGGAGATTTGTATCATGGCTGACAGCAAGGAATACATGACTCTGCCCGAGGAGAACGGCTCCATCAACATTTCCGAGGAGGTCATCGCGGCCATCGCCGTAGGTGCCGTGCGGGAAGTGGAGGGTGTCTCCGGCATGATGACCAATCTGGGCAACAGCGTAACGGACCTGGTGAACAACCGGAAAAACGCCCAGAAGGGCGCCAGAGGCGTCAAAATTGATATGACCGGCGCGGCACTGCGGTTGGACCTTTATCTTACGGTCCAGTACGGTACTCCCATCCCGGAGATAGCGGAGAACGCCCAGAAAGCAGTCGCCTCCGCCGTGGAAGCCATGACCGGATGCGCTGTGGAAGCCGTCAATATCCATGTGGGCGGTGTGACGCTGGCCTGATGCCGGACTGTGGAAGAGAGAGAAAAGGACGTAATTGATTTATGGTACGGAACACCGCGCGGGAGATCGCCATTCACCTTTCCTATGAGCTGAGTTTCACGGATAAATCCATCGATGAACTGCTGGACCAGCGGCTTACCGCAGAAACTTTCGCCGCTCTGGCGGAAGAGGATCCCCTTTACAGTGAGACGCCCAACGCCAAGCAGGCGGAGTATATCCGGCGTCTGGTCCGGGGCGTCAGTGCCCATGCGGCTGAGCTGGATGGATATATTTCCAAATATGCCAAGGGCTGGAGCTTTGCCCGTATTCCCCTGGTAGCCTCAGCCATTATGCGGGTGGCCATGTATGAGATCTTGTATATGCCGGATATTCCCAACGGCGCTGCCATCAATGAAGCCGTTGAGATTGCCAAAAAATACGAGACACCGGAGACGGTGAGGTTCATGAACGGCATCCTGGGCAGCTTTGTGCGTCAGGAGATCCCCCAGTAAAGAACAGCAGAGCGGGGCGCGGCGGGTACCGCCGCTGTGCCGGCTCTGCTGTTTTCATTCACCCGGTGATTCCGGGACGCAGAAGGAGCTTCCATGGAACAGCATATTTTTGGTGTCACCGAGGTCAATCAGCTGGTCAAGCTGCTGCTGGACAATGAGCCTATGCTGCAGACCGTGCATGTCCGCGGTGAGATCTCCAACTATAAACTATATCCTTCAGGACACCACTATTTTACCCTGAAAGACCCGGAGGGATCTCTGCGGTGCGTCATGTTCAAAGGGTCCGCTGCCCGCCTGCGGTTCCGCCCGGAGAACGGGATGCGGGTCGTTGCCTCCGGACGGATCACGGTTTTCCCGCGGGACGGCGCATACCAACTCTACTGCGGCGCCCTGATCCCGGAGGGTGCAGGGGATCTTGCGGCGGCCTTTGAGCAGCTCAAGCGGAGACTCCACCAGGAGGGTCTCTTTGCTGCGGACCATAAAATCCCCCTGCCGGCGTTTCCGGAGCGGATCGCCGTAGTGACCTCCGCTGCCGGAGCGGCGGTGCATGACATGATACGCATTCTCCGGCGCCGGTATCCCCTGGCAAAGGTGATCCTGCTGCCGGTGCGGGTTCAGGGGGCAGAGGCCCCTGCCGAGATTGCCGGAGCAATTCGGTATGCCGACCGTTGGCACATCGGAGACGTCATCATCACCGGCCGGGGCGGCGGATCCATGGAGGATCTCTGGGCTTTCAATGATGAACGGGTGGCCCGGGCTATTTATGATTGTGAGACACCGGTGATCTCCGCTGTTGGACATGAACCCGATGTTACAATCTCCGACTTTGTGGCAGATGCCAGGGCTTCTACCCCTTCCAATGCGGCAGAGATCGCCGTGCCGGATCAGATGGAGCTGCGCCGGCGCCTGCAGGAACTGCGGGTCCGCATGGGACAGGCCCAGGATGCCATGCTGGAATCGCTGCGCCTTCGGCTGAATACGCTGGCGGAAAAACGGGTACTGACAGATCAGATGGCCTATGTGCAGGACAAGCGGATGGAGCTTGTCCATGTCCAGCAGCGTCTGGGCGATCTGTCCGGCGCAGTGCTGGCGGGAAAACGGCAGCACTTTTCGGCCTTGGCGGCTGCATTGGACGCTATGAGCCCCCTGAAGGTCCTGGGGCGTGGATATGCCGTGGCCAGGGGACCGGAAGGAGCAATTCTGAAAAGCTGGCGGGACGTAAAAGATGGAATGCTGGTGTCGGTTACGCTGGGGAGAGGCGGATTTTCCGCCACGGTAAATGAGATCCGGAAGGAGCGTGCATATGAGCGCAAAAAAGCAAACATTTGAACAGCAGCTTGCCCGCCTGGAGGAAATCGTGGCGGCCCTGGAAAAGGGAGATGCTCAGCTGGCGGACGCGCTGGCTCTGTTTGAAGAGGGCACAAAATTGGTGACAGCCTGTTCCAAGCAGCTGGATCAGGCGGAGCAACAGGTGGTCAGGCTGATGAAGGGCAGCGACGGCGTTCCGGTAGAGCTGCCCTTTGCAGAAGAGGAGACATGAATATGGAACAGACGGAATTTCAGCGGCAGTATGAGCATTCCCGCATTTTGATAGAAAGACGATTAGAGCGCGCCTTTCCGGGCGGCGGACTGCAGGAGGCCATGCGGTACAGCCTTCTGGCCGGTGGAAAGCGCATCCGCCCGGTGTTGACCATGCAGTTCTGTCGGGCTGCCGGGGGCACAGAGGCCGCAGCTCTGGATGTGGGCTGTGGGGTGGAAATGCTGCATACCTACTCCCTGATTCACGACGATCTGCCCTGCATGGACAATGATGATCTGCGCCGCGGCAAGCCCACCAGCCACAAGGTATTTGGCGAGTGCATCGCGACCCTGGCAGGCGATGCGCTTCAGGCGGCAGCCTTTGAGACGGTGCTCACTGCCCCCGGCCCTTGGCCTGCAGATGCCTCCGCGCCCATGCAGGCTGCGGCGCTGCTGGCTGCGGCGGCAGGGGAGAAGGGCATGTGCGGCGGCCAGTATCTGGATACCATGGGTGACGGACAGCCTCATACACTGGAGGAATTGACGGAGATCAATGACAAAAAGACCGGTGCGCTGCTGCGTGCTGCCTGCATGATGGGCGTGGCCGCAGCGGCAGGAGAGCGGCCGGTGGACAGCGCCTGTATGGAAGCCGCACGGGATTATGCCACCGCGCTGGGCCTGGCGTTTCAGATCCGGGACGACATTCTGGATGCCACTTCCACCACTGAGGTGCTGGGCAAGCCCGTTGGCTCTGACGCAGCCAATGCAAAGACCACCTATGTAACGCTGCTGGGCGCAGAAGCCTGTGAGCAGCGGGTGCTGGCCTACACGGAACGGGCCAAAGCGTCTCTGGCGCGCGGCGTTTGGCCAGGCGGTACGGAATTTCTCACTGCTCTGGCAGATTCCCTGGCTGTGCGCGGCATGTAAAATATCAAAAAAGGTCCCCGCTTTCAGGCGGGGACCTTTTTTGATCATCCGGTCTTACTTGGCCAAAACTTTCTTCAGCTTGGCAAAACGGGGCAGAGAATCCTGCTTGGGCAGCTGGGGCTCTCCCTGAATCAGAGGCAGCGCATAGTCGATAAAGGGCTTCTCCACGCCGTCGTGAGTGGCATTGATCCACTCCAGAGGAACTTTTTTCTCCGTGTTGGCCACATCGGTCAAATTCAGCAGCTTAGTCTTGCAGACATATTTGCCATCCTCATAGCAGCGCTCAAAGCCCACCATCTTGTCGGTGATGCCGTTGACCGCGTTCTCCACGGCGGCCTTACCGGCCATATAGCTTTCCTCAATGTCTGTTTCGGAGGCCAGGTGCGCGCCGCAACGCTGCAGCAGGCTCAGCTCGATGCCGCGGACTTTGGCGCCGGTCTTCTGCTTGACGGCGTCTGCCAGCATGGCGGCGAGCCCACCCAGCTGAGCGTGGCCAAAGCCATCGGTAGCGGAGGTCTTGGCCTCGGAGACGAAGGAACCGTCGGCATAGTGGATGCCTTCGGAGACGGCTACCATGCAGTTGCCCTTTTCCTTATAGATGCGGTCCACATCCGCCAGGAACTTGTCCATATCGAAATCCACCTCGGGCAGGTACACCAGATCGGGACCGGCACCGTAAGCGGTGGCCAGGGAGGCTGCCGCTGCCAGCCAGCCGGCATGACGGCCCATGATCTCAATCACGCACACCAAGCCGGTGTCATAGACCCGGGCATCCTGATAAACTTCCATGCAGGAAGTGGCAATGTACTTGGCCGCGGAGGCATAGCCGGGGCAGTGATCCGTACCGAAGAGGTCGTTGTCGATGGTCTTGGGCACACCCATGACACGGCACTCATAGCCGACCTTCTGCATGTACTTGGAGATCTTGTTGCAGGTATCCATGGAGTCATTGCCGCCGTTATAAAAGAAATAACGGACGTCATACTTCTTAAAGATCTCCAGAATACGCCTATAGTCGGTGTCGTCCACGTCCGGATCCTTCATTTTGTAACGGCAGGAACCCAGCGCGGAGGAGGGAGTGTACTTGAGCAGCTCCAGCTCAGCGGGATCCTCCTCACCCATGTCGAACAAACGATCGTTCAAAACGCCCTTGATACCATGCTCTGCACCGAACACGCGGGTAATATTGGGATTCT
>CALWXI010000031.1 GCA_944385455.1 uncultured Oscillospiraceae bacterium
TCTTCATCTCCATCCGCAGGGCGTTCATCCTGCGCATGTAGGCAAAGCGGCTCTGCTCCTCCCGGCCCACCAGGTCCTCCTGCTTTTGCTCCTGCTTCTCCTCCTGCTTGGCGGGAGCGGCGGTGAGTGCCGGCATGTCGGCGAAGAAATCCTCAAAGGGATCCTCCAGCAGCCAGCCGCCCCGGTCCGACAGCGCGCCCATGGGGGAGAAGAAGTCCTCCAGAAAGCTCCGGCCGAAGAGGCCGCCGCCGAAGAAGTTCTGCATCATCCGCTGGCTGTGGGCGGCCACCCGGCCGCTGTACCCCAGCTTCTCGGCGCACTCGGCGCACAGGTGCTTTTCCGTGACGTTGCCGTTGATGTTGCTCTGATAAATAAAGGTGACTTCATTCTTGCCACAATTCTCGCATTTCATAATCAAAAACCTCCTTAAAAAGCTTCATATAGTTTGTGTACGTTCTCCGGCGCCTACACCAGCAGGATCAGCGCCTGTTTGAGGATATCCGCCCGGACGCGGTCCCGGTTCTCCCGAGGCACGCCGGAGAGGGCTTTGTCCCCCACGGCCGCCGCCAGCACCTGCGCCAGATCCTCCTGCAGCGCCCCCGCCTGAGCGAGGTTGCTGAGGATCGCCCTGGCCGAGGCCAGGTCCACCTGATCTCCCAGGGAATTGATGACGTGCATCATCAGCGTCTGGCGGTTCACCTGCACCCGGGTGATGCGGATGTATCCGTTGCCGCCCCGGCGGCTCTCCACGATGTACCCCCGCTCCGGGGAAAACCGGGTGGACATCACGTAATTGATCTGGCTGGGCACGCAGTTGAACCGCTGGGCCAGATCGCTGCGCTGCACCTCCAGCACGCCGTTTTCCGACGTCTCCAGGCTGCTTTGCAGAAATTCCGCAATCAAATCTGAAATACCCACTTGTCAACCATCCCTTTCCGCTCGTGTCATGCATCTTTTGACTTTGACTATCTTTAACCTTTCGTTCTGACGTTAGTATACCACCTCCCGGCCAAATGTCAATAGGTTATTTTTGACTTTCTTTGACCTTTTTGAAAACAAACTGTGAACGCCGGCCTTCCAGAATCTGAAACGGTTTTTTGGCAGGTTCCCCTTGCTTTTTGAAAATTGTATGGTACAATAAAAAACACAAATCTTATGGAGGTGCTTCCCATGGCCTACAAAATCACGTCTGCCTGCGTGAACTGTGGCTCCTGCGCGGACGCTTGCCCCGCCGGTGCCATCAGCCAGGGTGACGACCAGTACGTCATCGACGCTGCCGCCTGCCTGGACTGCGGTTCTTGCTGCGACACCTGCCCCAACGGCGCCATCGTCCCCGAGGAATAATCTAAAAGGGATACATAAAAGCTCCGCAGGATTTCCTGCGGGGCTTTTTTGTCCCTCCGCGGCATCTTGCGCCCCGCCGTTGTTTCTTTTATAATGATAGTTTGAAAACCCTCCAAGGAGGTGCGCCATGGAACACTGGGAGTCCCTGTGTCCCGGCGGGTACCGCTTCGTCTGGGACGAGGCCCTGTTTCCCCCCGGCACGGACACCTTTCTCCTCTCCTCCCTGCCCCGCCTGCGGCCGGGGCTGCGGGTGTGCGAGCTTTGCTGCGGGACGGGGCTTTTGTCGCTGCTGCTGCTCCAGCGCCAGCCGGCGCTGACGGTGGCCGGGGTGGACCTCTGTTCCGACGCCGTTTCCCTGGCCCGGCGGGCAGCGGCGGAAAACGGACTGACAGACCGTCTCACCTTCCTCCAGGGGGACCTGCGGCGTCCTGAGCAGCTGCCTCAGTCCGGCACCTGGGACCTCACGGTGTGCAACCCTCCCTATTATCCCCTCTCCTCCGGCCGCGTTTCCCCGGACCCCGCCCGCCGGGAGGCCCGCAGCGAGGTCAGCTGCACATTGGAGGAGGTGTGCGCCGCGGCGGCCCGGCTGCTGCGCTGGGGCGGGGCGTTCTGTCTGGTCCACAAGCCGGAGCGGCTGACGGATCTCGTGTGTGCGCTGCGGCAGGCGGGACTGGAGCCCAAGCGGCTGCGCTTCGCGGTCCCCCGGCCCGGCGCGGCGCCCTCCCTGGTGCTGGCGGAGGGCCGCCGGGGCGGCAGGCCGGGACTGGAGATCCTGCCGCCCTTGACGCTGCGCACCCCGTGCGGCGATCCCACTCCGGAGCTGGACGCCATCTATTTCCGAACACAGGAGGTCACGCCATGAGCGGCACGCTGTATCTGGTCGCCACCCCCATCGGCAACCTGGGGGATTTCTCCCCCCGGGCGGTGGAGACGCTGGAGGCCGTGGATTTCATCGCGGCGGAGGATACCCGGGTATCCGTGAAATTACTGAACCACTTTTCCATCAAAAAGCCCCTGGTGAGCTATCATGAACACAACCACGTCTCCGCCGGGCAGAGCATCCTGGCCCGGCTGCTGGCCGGAGAGTCCTGCGCCCTGGTGACGGATGCCGGCACCCCGGCGGTATCGGACCCCGGGGAGGACCTGGTGCGGCTGTGCGCCGAGGCAGGGGTGGAGGTCCTCTCCATCCCCGGATGCTGCGCGGCGGTGAATGCCCTGGCCGTCAGTGGCCTGCCCACGGGGCGGTTCACCTTCGAGGGCTTCCTCACTGTCAACCGCAAGAGCCGCCGGGCCCATCTGGACTCCCTCCGGGACGAGCGGCGGACCATGATCTTCCACGAGGCCCCCCACAAGCTGTGCGCCACTCTGGAGGACCTGCGGGACACCTTCGGTCCTCAGCGGCGCATCGCGCTGTGCCGGGAGCTGACCAAGCTCCACGAGGAGACCGTGCGCTGCACCCTGGAGGAGGCGGTGGAACGCTACCGGGAGGCGCCCCCCAAGGGGGAGTTCGTGCTGGTGGTGGAGGGCGCGCCGGAGGCCGATGTCTCCGCCGCCGATCCGGAGGCGGCCCTGGCCCGGGTGCTGGACCTGCGCCGCGGCGGGATGCGCCTCAAGGACGCGGCGAAGGCGGTGGCCGGAGAGACCGGGCTTTCCAAAAACGAGCTGTACGCCGCCGCCCTCCAGGCAGAGCACAGCGAGACCTGAACATCAGGACCCCCGGCGGACTATTGTCCGCCGGGGGTCCTTTCCGGAAGGCCCGGAGCGCAAAGCGGGACGGCCCGGTCACACCGCGCCGTCCCGCCCAATCTTCCATTCAGTGGTTCCCGGAACCGGACGCCTTAGAGATTCTTGAGCTCCTTGAGGCACTTGGGACATACGTTTTTCCCCTTGAACACCGTGATGTCCTTGGTCCCGTCACAAAAAATACAGCTGGGCTTGTATTTTTTCAGAATGACAGACGACCCTTCCACATAGATTTCCAATGCATCTTTCTCCGCGATGTCCAGCGTGCGGCGCATCTCGATGGGGAGCACGATCCGACCCAACTCGTCAACCTTGCGTACAATACCTGTCGATTTCACAACGTTTCTCCTTTTTCATTCCACTATACGTTTCCTCACCGTGTTTTCGACAATAGCACACCCTGCCATCATATGTCAATTCTTATGGCGGGAAGTTAAAACTAAATTAACAAATATGTAGCCTATTTTGTCATCCGAAACGAAGGGAGCTGATCGTGCATGGCGATGGCCTGGATCTGGACGGCCATGGTGGTACTGTCTCTGGGCTTCGGCCTGGCCACGGGAAATCTGGAGGCAGTGGCGGACGCGGCCCTGGAGGGGGCCGATTCCGCCGTGGAGCTGAGTTTGTCCATGGCGGGGGTCATGTGTCTTTGGAGCGGCGTCATGGAAATCATGAACGCCTGCGGCCTCTCCGAGGGGCTGGCCCGGATATTCCGTCCGGTGCTGCGGCGGCTGCTGCCCAACGCCTGCCGGGATCCGGAGACCCTGGCCGCCGTCTCCGCCAACACCTCCGCCAACCTCCTGGGCCTGGGCAACGCCGCCACGCCCCTGGGCATCCGCGCCGCCTGCCGCATGGCCCGGGGCTGCGACGGCGTGGCCAGCGACGAGCTGTGCCTGCTGGTGGTGCTCAATACCGCCTCCATCCAGCTCCTTCCCGCCACCATCGCCTCCGTCCGCGCCGCCGCCGGATGTGAGACCCCCTTTGACATCCTGCCGGCGGTATGGCTGTCCTCCGCCATCTCCGTAACAGTGGGGCTGGGGGCGGCGTGGCTGCTGGCACGGCGCGGGAGGCAGGCGTGAACCTCAGCGCACTGGTGCTGCCGTCCCTGCTGTCCCTGGCGGCGGTATGGGGCATGGGACGGCGGGTGAATGTGTTCGGCGCGCTGACTCATGGCGCCGAGGAAGGGCTGACGGTGCTGCTGCGGGTGCTGCCGGCATTGGTGGGCCTTTTGACGGCGGTATCCATGTTCCGGGCCTCCGGGGCCATGGAGGTCCTGTCCGGACTGTGCGCACCGGTGCTGGAGGCGCTGGGCATCCCGCCGGAAACAGCGGCGCTGATGCTGATCCGGCCGGTGTCCGGCAGCGGCGCACTGGCGGTGGGCACGGACCTGATGCACGCCTACGGCCCCGACAGCTACATCGGCCGGGTGGCGGCGGTGATGCTGGGCAGCACGGAGACCACCTTCTACACCATCGCCGTGTACTTCGGCTCCGCCGGGATCGTCCGCACCCGCCACGCCGTTCCCGCGGCCCTGGCGGCGGATCTGGCGGGCTTCGCCGCCTCCGCCCTGGCGGTGCGGCTGGTGTTCGGAACATAGCAGAGCGGCTCCGGCATCTGCCGGAGCCGCTCTGCTTTCCGTTACGGCAGCGGGTCGAATTCCGCGCCGTCGTCCAGTCGGTGCCAGGTGAATTTCCCGTCCCGCAGCAGCAGGTAGCTTTTGGGCGTGCCCTCCTTGGGCAGTGCCAGGGAGCCGGGGTTGAGGTAGGTCCAGCCCCCGCAGTCCCGCCGCACCGGCAGGTGGATGTGGCCGCAGAGCAGACAATCCCCCGGCCGCAGGGGCGGCGGATTGTCCGGTCCCCAGGCGTGTCCGTGGGCGGCACAGATGGTCAGGCCGTCCAGGGCCAGAAAGGCATAGTCCGCCAGAATGGGAAAGCGCAGCACCATCTGGTCCACCTCGGCGTCACAGTTGCCCCGGACGCACAGCAGCCGGTCCGCCGCGCCGTTGAGCATTTCCGTGACGGCGGGCGGATCGTATCCCTCCGGCAGGGGATTCCGGGGACCGTGATACAAAAGGTCCCCCAGCAGCACCAGCCGCTCCGCCCCCGCAGCGCGGAAGGCGTCCAGCATCCGCCGGCAGCAGGCGGCGGAGCCGTGGAGGTCCGAGGCGATCATGAGGTTCATGGCAAAGTCTCCTTTTTCAGATGTCCCGCGGCTACCGCTCCGTCTCCGCGGGTTCGTCGTCCGGCATGGTACCGACATCGTCGCCCTGCGTCCGCATCTCGTGGGACGAGCGGCGGGTACTGTCGCTGCGCTGGGTGCGCCAGGAGGAGATGTCGATGGGCTCGCTCTCCTCGAACAGGTCGTAGTAATCCTCGTCCCGCAGCACCGGACGGCGGTGCTTGCAGATGGCGGTGATGGTGGGGTACAGGACGATGGCGATGAGGCCGCCGGAAAAGCCGTTGTTGTAGAGGTTCAGCCCTGCCACGGTGCCGCCGGTCTGGAGCACCAGGGCCGAGTGGATGAACCCCGCCAGGATGCCGAAGGGCCAGCCGAAGTGGCCGGCGATGGGAGCCAGAGTGGTGCCGAAAAGCCCCGCCAGCTGCAAAGAGGGATAGTCGGGGGTGTAGTGGACGCCGTAGGCGCCCAGGGCCACGCCGATCATCACCGGCGTGATATTCCGGGCATGCTTGCCGAAGGCGGAAAAACCCATGATGGTGAAGATGCCGCCCACGGTGGGACCGTTGAGCTCGCCGCCCACCACCAGGATGAAGATGATGCCCAGGATGCCGTTGATGCCGATGTTGATGAGCACCGGCCCCGGGCCGAACATGCGCAGGTAGTCGCTGGGGGCCCGGCCGGTGGTGGAGAGCAGGCGGCGGTAGCCCGCCCACACCGCCCAGGGCGGCTCTCCGGTGCCGTAAGTGCCCAGCAGGATCATGGCGGTGCACAGCACGCCCAGCACGATCTCAAAGACGCCGTTGTAATCCGTGGCCCAGTAGAGCACGGAGTCCGGCTTGTCGCCGAAGGCCGTGAGGATGGGCACCACCATCATGGCGAAGAGGCCGCAGGCAAACCCCATGTTGTAGAGGTTCATGCCGTTTTGGATTTTATAAGTGTAGCCTGAGAGGGAGGGCAGGATAAACCCGATGACGATGCCCGTCAGCAGGCCCAGGGGCAGGCTTGCGTGGATGCTTCCCAGGGCCATGTAGCTGACCATGGGGGAAAGGGACGTGGCCAGCAGAGCCACCGAGGCATATTTGGAAAAGGGCTCCTTCTGATACTGGGCGTAGAGCCAGGTCCCCAGAATGATGGGCCAGATGTTCAGGCAGTTCTTGCCGAAAAGGGAAAAGCCCGCCATGAGGCCCATCTCCACGATGGTGAAGCCGTTGAAGGGGTCCCCGGAGAATTTGATGATACAGATGGAGACGGCCGTCACCAATCCCGCGTTCACCAGCGCCGCGCCGGCGCCGGCGATGTAGACGTAGTCGGTGATGAGCAGGTCCTGCATGGTGACGATGCGGTACATCCCCACCAGGATGTTCCGGGGCGTATCCATAATGAAGCCAAGGACGATCAGGCTGGCGGAGAACACAAGGATGGAGGAAAAGATCCCCTCATAGCGGGACTGCGGCTGCATGGAACGACCCCCTCAAGGCGTATTCGCTGATCAAATTCATTATAGCAGGCAACCGCCCCCCGGGGCAACAGGAAATTCCCTCTTTCAGGGAAACGCTCATCCGGCAGGACAGATATGACCCTTGCTTTTCACCGCTTTACCACGGTATACTGAAAAAAAGGAGGTGCGCCTATGGAACGGTTTGCCATCATCACGGGCGACATCACCCGCTCCGACGCGGAGGCCATCGTCAACGCGGCCAATCCCACCCTGCTGGGCGGCGGAGGCGTGGACGGCGCCATCCACCGCGCCGCCGGGCCAGCCCTGCTCTCGGAGTGCCGGGGGCTTGGGGGCTGCGAAACGGGACGGGCCAAGCTCACCCGGGGCTACAATCTCCGGGCACGGTATGTGCTCCACACCGTGGGCCCCATCTGGCAGGGCGGCGGGATGGGGGAGGCCGCCCTGCTGGCCTCCTGCTACCGCAGCTGCCTGACCCTGGCGGCGGAGCGGGGCATCCGCACCGTGGATTTCCCCTCCATCTCCACCGGGATCTACGGCTATCCCCTGGCCCAGGCGGCCACGGTGGCCCTGAAGGCCATCATGGACTTCCTGGCGGAGCACGACCCTCCCCAGCGGGTGCGGATGGTGTGCCACGCGGAGCGCGACGCCGCCGTCTACCGCCAGACCTGGAACCTCTGGTACGCCCCGGACAAGGACGGACGATTGTAACTGCCGGCAGCCTGAGACCGGCCCCGCCGCACAGCGTGTGCGGCGGGGCCGGTCTCTTTTCCTTTTGCGGTTCCGTCATGGCGGGCAGGGAACCGCCTTCCTGCCGGAAACGGGCATCACCGGGCGGTGACGCCGATGTAGCGCATCAAAATGGCGGCTACCTGGGCACGGGTGGCGTTCCCCTGGGGGGTGAGGGTGGTGTCGCTGGTACCGGCGACGATCCCCTGCTCCACCGCCCAGGCCATGGCCTGCCGGGCATAGGCGCTGACGCTGCCGGCGTCGGTGTAGCCCTCCAGGCCGGTGCCGGGGGCAGGGCTGCCGGCGTAGCGCCACAGCATGGTCACCAGCTGCTCACGGGTCAGGTTCCGCTCCATGTTGGACCCGTCGGAGATGCCGTACTCCATGGCCCACTGCTGGCCCGCGGCGTACCAGGGCTCCCCGGCGGAGGTGTCCACGCCCTCCAGACGGGCCAGAACGGTGACGAACATGGCCCGGTTCATGGCCCGGTCCGGGCTGAAGGCAGTCTCCGAGGTGCCGTTGAACAGCTCCCGGCTGGCGGCAAACGCCACGGCATCCGCGCCCCAATAGCCCGCCGGCACATCCAGGAAGGTTTTGGTGTTGTCCACGATCTTGACGGTGTCGCCGTCGGTGAGGGTGACGGTGACGCCGTTTTCCGTGGTCAGGGTGGTCTTGAGGATCTCCTCGGTGCCGTCGTCCTTCACCAGCACCGCCACGGTGCCGGGAGTGACATCCTCCACGGGGATCTCCACCAGGGCGGTCCGGCCGCCGGGCAGATCCACGGTGATGCCGGCGTCATCGCCGGCGGATACCGGCCGCATGGGCAGCGCCGCCGCCTCGCCGGCTTCCGCGGCCTCTTCCACCAGGGTCAGAGACAGCCGCACCGCGGTCTCCGTCCGGCCGTCCTCCTCCACGGTGGTGGAGCGGGAGCCGTCGGGCTTGGTGATGGTGGTGGTGACGGTGCCGTCCTTTTCGGTCTCCACCACTTCCCGGGAACCGTCAGGATACCGGGTGGTCTCCGTGACGGTGCCGTCGGAGGCGGTCACCGTTTCGGTGGTGGAGCCGTCGGGATTCTTGGTGATCTCCGTCTTGTCAGCGGAGGAGCCGGAGGAGCCGCCGGAGGAACCGCCGGAGGACCGGCGGGAGATGGTCAGGGTGCCGGCGGCATACACGTCCTCGGCGGCCAGCTCCAGATTGTCGCTGGCGGTGAGGCGGGCCCGGACGGGATAGCTGCCCACCGCGGCGGGAAGCTCCTCCGTCCAGGCGGTGCCGGCCTCGGCGTAGCCGCAGGCGTCGTCATGGACGTGGGCGCAGGTCTCGCCGTTTTCCCCGCAGCTCTCGTCGTGGACATGGGTGCAGGGAGAGGCGGGGGTGTCCACCTGATACTCCACGCGGACCCGGGCGGTCTCATCCGCCGGGTCCACCGTCCAGGTGACGGGAGAGACGCTGCCGCTGTACTGGGAGAGGTTCCCCAGGGTCAGGGTATGGGCGGGGGCCTTGGCGATGGTGAAGTTCACGGACACCCGGGCCTCGCCCAGGGTGACGGACGCCGCGGCGGTGCCCGCGTACACATTGTCCGCATAGACGATCTCCGGCGCGCCGCTGCTCCAGCCCTCGCCGCAGGTGACAGATGCCGTCTCCACGGCCCTGCCGGTGTAAACGCCGTCCTGGGCGGAGAGCGCGGCGGAGGCGGTATGTCCGCAGCCCGCGCGGCCGCAGGTCTCGGTGATGGTCTGCGCGCCGTCATCGGTATAGGTCAGCTGATGTCCCAGGGCGGCGATGGGCTCCGTCCGGACGGCATCACAGTTCACGCAGTGGTATGTGGTCTCGCCTGCCGCGGTGCAGGTGGGGGCGGCGGTCTGCGTGCCCGCGTCCCAGGTGTGGGCGCCGGCGGCCTTCAGCTCCGCGCCGCACACGGTGCAGTACGTGGCCTTGGCGCAGTCGGTGTTGCCGTTGGGGGTATGCTCGCCGGTGGCGGGGATGTCCCTGGCATCCTGAAGATTGCACTTTTCACACCGGCGGACCTCCGTGCCCGCCTCGCCGCAGGTGGCGGGGGTCTCCACTTCCCACTCGCCCCAGACATGGTCGCAGGGCGGGTAGCCCATCACGACGTAATCGCCCACGGCAAAGGCATAATAGCCGCCGTAGCTGCTGTTTTCATGGATATCCAGCTCCAGGGGCTCGCCCTCCCGGTTCCGGAACATCATGGCAAAGCTCTTCAGCTCCTCCTTCGTCATGCCGTCCAGGCGCATGACGGAGCTGTACATGGAGCCCGAGGGCTGGTTATTCAGGTCCACCTCGATGCAGCCGCCCAGAACCATGCCCCAGTTCAGCGGGGTCCCGACCCAGCCCACGGAG
>CALWXI010000032.1 GCA_944385455.1 uncultured Oscillospiraceae bacterium
AGCCGCTCGCCGGCCTCCACCGCCGGGCGGGTGAGGATGATGCGGTTGACCTGCTTGTCCCGGAAGGCCTGGACGGCGGCGGCCACGGCAAGGTAGGTCTTGCCGGTGCCCGCCGGGCCCACGCCGATGGTGACGGTGTTGCGGAGCACGGACTTGATATACTCCTTCTGCCCGATGGTCTTGGGCCGGATGGGCCGGCCCTTGGCGGAGATGCACAGCACATCCCCCGTCAGCTCCGTGATCTGGGCCTCCCGGCCGGCGCGCACCAGCCCGATGACGTAGCGCACGTTCTGCTCGCCGATGGACTCCCCCCGGCTGGAGAGGGTCAGGAGGGCCTGGATGGCCTTGGCGGCCAGCATGGTCTCCTCCGGCTCGCCCTCCACCCGGAGCTCGCCCTCCCGGTTCACCACGGTGACGTGGAACTCCTGCTCCAGGAGACGGATGTTCTCGTCAAAGGACCCGAAGATGTTCACGGCCTGTTCCAGCCGCTCGATGCTGATTCTCTGTTCCAACGATGCTTCACTCCCGTATCTTGCCGGACGCTATCCGTCCGCTTCTTCCGTGTAAATGGGCACCTGCCGCCCGATCTCCTCCCGGCACTCCGCCTTCAGCGTCACGGTGAGGACGTCCCCCTCCCGCCGGGCGGTGCACAGGGTGGACTGCACGGTGCCGTAAGGGTCCACGATGCTGTGGAGGTACTCCGTCAGCACCTGCTCCCCCAGGGCCTGGGCCGCCGTCTCGGCGAGCTCCGCCGTCTCCAGGGCGTATTCCCGCCAGACCTCCTTCACCAGCGTCACCGGCAGGGGGATGCCCAGGAGCCGCAGCGGCGTGCGTGTGGTTATTTTATCACAGCTGCGCCCCGCAATGCTACTGTTTGAAAAGAATTTTACCCGGCGGGTGCCCAGCACCAGGGAAAACCCGGTGCGTTCCCAGCCCGTCTCCGTCCGGAGGGAGGCCGTCAGGGGCACATGGGTCACCAGGGTGTACCAGGTCCGGGCGGTGACGCTGCCCATGCCCGTGAGGACCCGGGCGCCGAAGGTGTCCAGATCCTCCACGCCGGAGATCAGCAGCTGGCCCTCCGTCACCACGCTGCCTCTGCCCACCGCGGTGACGCCGTCCATGGCCCGGACCTCCAGCACCATCCCCGGCCGCCGGGCCACCACGTTGGACGGGTGCTCCTCGTCCACCACCTCCGGCGCCGGCACCCGCTCCCGCACCTGGACATAGGCCCGGAAGCCGGAGACGTTGACGGTGAGCCAGCTCAGCTCCGGCACGTCCAGCAGCACGTGGTTGCGGATGTCCTCCCCGTCCAGGGCAAGGCCGAAGGAGCCGATCCCCACGCCGTTTTTCTCCAGCGCCCGGAGGATCTCCTCCGCGGGCACCGTCTCGTTGCCCTCCACCACGAACTCGCACACGAAGAAGGACCCCAGAAACAGCGCCATGGCGCACACGGTGAGGCTCACCACCAGCACCCTTCTGCCCCGGAAGCGGGCCAGGAAGTAGGGCGCTCCCTCCCGCCCCACCACGGAGAGGGTGCAGTCCACCGCCTCCGCCGCCCGGCGCAGCCGGTGGTAGTCCCGGCGGGTGAGGCGGCAGGTAAAGGCGGTGGGAGACTCCCACTGGAGGTCCCAGAAGGCCAGGTCCCGGGCGGCGCAGAGATTCAGCACCCGCTCGGGAAAGGCGCACTCCGCCCGGAGGCGCACCTGTCCCCGCAGACGGTTCACCAGTCCCCGGAGCATGGCTCACCTCACCCATTCCACGGCGGAGATATTGCCTCCCAGGCGCAGCTCCTCCGCCGTCATGGCCATGAGGCCCAGCCCCGTCCCCCGGACCCGCAGCACCCCCGCGGGAGTGTTGATGTCGATCTGGGTCTCACTGTAGGCCAGGATCCCCGCGTGATGCTCCACATACAGCTGGCGGCTCCCCACCATCTCCAGCCGCGGCAGCCCCGCCACCACGTCCGCCGGCAGGTCGAAAAGCTCCGCCGCCGCGGTCAGCACGCCGTGTTCTCTCCGGTTTCGATCCATATGCGCTCACCCCGTCCCATGGATATGCGCCGGGCGGGCAAATCTTGCCGGACATATCCCGCCGCCTCCGGGCATAGGGTCCGGATGAGGTGATGACGATGCGCAGACGCGGGGATCTGGTGCTGCTGCTGGGCGGGGTGCTGGTGTGGCTGCTCTCCGACGCCCAGCGGGTGAAGGCGGCGGCGGGGGAGGCCCTGGCGCTGTGCGCCGGCACGGTGATCCCGGCGCTGTTCCCGTTTCTGGCGGTGTCGGGCCTGGTGATGGCCCTGGGGCTGGGAGAGTGGCTTTCCCCGGCGCTGCGGGGGCTGATGGGCCCGCTGTACCGCCTGCCGGGCACCGCCGCCGCCCCCCTGGTGCTGGGGCTGCTGGGCGGCTACCCCATCGGCGCCCGGACGGCGGCGGAGCTGTACCGGGAGGGACAGCTGACGCGGGACGAGGCGCAGCGCCTTTTGACCTTCTGCAACAACGCCAATCCCGCCTTCTTCCTCAGCGTGCTGGGGGCGGGGGTGTTCGGCAGCGTCCGGATCGGGGTCCGGCTGTGGCTGATCCACGTGGCCTCCGCCCTCCTCACCGGGCTGGTGTTC
>CALWXI010000033.1 GCA_944385455.1 uncultured Oscillospiraceae bacterium
ATAAGAAGGAGAATAAGGAGTTCTACCTGCCGCCCAGGACGCCGGGCATCGTCACGGTGCCTGCTATGAACTTACTGGCCGTGCGTGGCAAGGGCGACCCCAACGAGGAGAACGGCGCGTACAAGCAGGCTCTGGAGCTGCTCTATGCCGTGGCCTACACCATCAAAATGAGCAAACTGGGCAAACACAAGCTGGAGGGCTACTTCGACTATGTGGTTCCACCCCTGGAAGGCCTGTGGTGGCAGGAGGATACCCAGGGCGTGGACTATTCCCGCAAGGCGGATTTCCGGTGGATCTCCCTCATCCGTCTGCCGGAGTTTGTGACAGAAGATGCCTTTGACTGGGCTGTCCGGGATGCGACGGAAAAAAAGCAGAGGGACTTTTCCAAGGTGGAATTTTTCTCCTGGGAGGAGGGCCTGTGCGTCCAATGCATGCACATTGGCCCCTATGACGATGAGCCTGCCACCGTGGCGGCCATGGAGCAGTACGCCAAGGAGCAGGGCTATGAGGCGGATTTCAGAGAAGGGCGTTTCCACCACGAGATCTATTTGAGCGATGTGCGGCGATGCAAGCCGGAAAAGCTGAAAACCGTCATCCGGCAGCCGGTAAGGAGGATGCCATGAAAGGCTTCATCAGAGAAGAGACTCGTTTTTCTCTCTGCGGACTGAACTGCTGCCTGTGCTCTATGTATCTGGGTGGATACTGTCCCGGCTGCGGCGGCGGGGTTGGCAATCAGAGCTGCGCCATCGCCAAGTGTTCCCTGGAGCACGGCGGCGTCCCGTTTTGTTGGGAGTGCCCGGAGTACCCCTGTTCCCGCTACGAGGATTTCGACGACGGGGACTCCTTTGTGCCCCACTGGAACCGGCAGCAGGACATTGCCCAGGCCCGGGAGGTTGGACTGGAAGCCTACCTGGTCCAGTTGGTGGAAAAGCGGGCAATTCTGGATGAACTTCTGGCCCATTACAACGATGGCCGCCGCAAGACACTTTTTAACACGGCGGTGTATCTCCTGCCCCTGGAGGATCTGCACACTGTGACGGCTGCTCTGAACAGTCGGCCGGAACTGGCTGAACAATCCGTGAAGGAGCGGGCTCTGGCCGCTGTGGGGCTGCTCCAGGAGGCGGCGGACCGCCGGGGCATCAGTCTGAAACTGAACAAGAAAGCGAAGAAGGGGTGAGCTTATGCCGACTTCCAGGGTAACGGTATCCTTCCACTGCCCGGTGGCGCGGGTGTGGCAGATTGTGACCGACCTTTCCCATACCGCCTGGCGGAGCGACTTGGCCCGGGTGGAGGTGCTGGACGAGGCCCACTTCGTAGAGCACACCAAAAGCGGATATGCCACGAACTTCACTGTCACGGCCTCCGAGCCCCTCCGACGCTGGGCCTTCACCATGGAAAATGGCAACATATCCGGCCTTTGGGAGGGGACCTTTGAGACGGCGGAAGGCGGCACCCGGCTTCATTGCGCGGAGACCATCAACGCCAAACACTGGTGGATGCGCCCCCTTGTCCCCGGCTATCTGAAGCGGCAGCAGAGGCTGTATCTGAACGATTTGCGGAGAGAACTGCAAAAATAAGGCTTGTTACTCTGCGTTGCTTGCGGCAACGGGCCGCTTTCCCTACAATGGGGCCGAAAGGAGTGAGCCAATATGCTCAACGAAAACATCAAGGCCCTTCGGAAATCCAAGGGTCTTTCCCAGCAGGAGCTGGCGGTCAAGGTGAACGTGGTACGGCAGACCATCTCAAAATGGGAGCAGGGAGTTTCCGTCCCGGACTCCGATCTGCTCATCGCCCTGTCGGAGGCGCTGGAAACGCCTGTGAGTACCCTGCTGGGGGAGACGGTGTCGGAGTCGGAGGCGGATGCCGTCAAAGCCATCTGGGAAAAGCTGGAGATTATCAATTTGCAGTTTGCGCGGAGGAAGGCACGCAGAAGGAGGATCTTTCATTGTCTGCTCATCGCGTTATGCGCGGGCATTGGAATGATCTTCGCGGTCTTGGCCGTGCTAAACAGTCCCTACCTGGGCTGGGATGACAGCGCCCCGGAAACCGCCGTCATGGGCGTGGCATTTCAAGCCTTTGAATGGGCCTTTGTCCGTCTGGCGCCCTTTGCCCTGATTGCGGCACTGGCAGGCGTTTTCCTGACGCGGAAAAGAGCATGATGCAGACAGAAGCCTCCGGCAAAAACCCGGAGGCTTCTCCTGTGTTTCACTTCACCCAGTAGACGACTGTGTCCCGCAGAAAACGGGAGCAGCCTTTCCTTTTTCATCCGAGATGGTTAATCCAGACGGAGATCCATAAGCTTGTAGACAGCAAACAGGCCGACTACCGTGCCAACTGCCGCCGGAACTGGCAGGACAGCAACAGGCTGGCGCAAAAAGATTCCCGCACAAAGCACCGCAAAGAGTACCAGAAAGAGCACCACCCAAGGCCCCTTTTTCTGATCAACGGAAAAGGAGCGACGGCAGATCCAGTAGACCACGCCGCATGCGGTGAGCAAAATACCTGCGCCGGAGATCAACTGTCCAATCGTTAGAGTCAGCGCCGGCCAACTCCCGGCACCCAGCAGTCCCTCCAAAACACCGAATCCAAGCCAAATGGCCGCCAGAATGGCCGTGGCCAGCAGACCATCCCGGAGTGCGCACAGCAGGCTTTCCCACCGGGGCATAGGCGGCAGCTCTGCGATAATGCTGTCGCAGAATTCCTTGAGATCTGGCCCGATCACAGATTCGGCCTGCTCCCCCCGCGCCTCTGCGTCCCGCAGCATTTGTGTAATATCCCGGCGCACCTGTTCCTGCTCCCAGGTGCTGATCCGGGAACCCCTCAGATACACCACAATGTCGGTCAGCAGCTCCTGCCCTTTTTCGCTCAGGGCCACTTCTGCCCGGTTATTCTCCTCCAAAAGCAGCTTCGTCTTCTTGCGCATGGGGATAACCTCCTGTCATTTCAATCAGCTGTTCCACCGCCCGGTTCAGTTCCCGGTAGTTGCGGAAAAATTCTGTCAGTTCCTTTTGACCGAGATCGGTCAACGCGTAATACTTCCGCTGGGGCCCCTCCGGCGAGGCCCGGAAGCTGGCGGTGATGGAGCCGCGCTTTTCCAGCCGCAGCAGCAGCGGGTAAACGGTCCCCTCAGGAATCCTGCCGAATCCGTAACACTCCAGGTTCTGCGAGATTTCATAGCCATAGCGCTCCTCCTGGCGGAGGATAGCCAGCACACAGCCTTCCAGCGTTCCTTTCAGCATTTGAGACGGGATCAAAGAATCACCTCCGCTGCTATCTTGCTTTGCAAGGTAGACGTCTGCTATATTGTAATGCAAGATAGTCGGGGTGTCAATACCCGCAGCAGAAATATCATACCGAACGCTGTCAAAGCGGTGAGCGTCTGATCCCCTTTGTCCTGATGTCGGCACTGGTGGGCGTTTTCCTGACGCGGAAAAACACACGATGAAAACAGAGGCCTCCGGCAAAAAAACCGGAGGCCTCTCTTGCGTCTTACTTTACCCAGCAGACAACGGCGTCCCGCAAAAAGCGGGCGCAGCCGGGCAGGCGTTTGTCGTAGTAGCCCGTGAACCGCTGGTCCATCACATAGAGCTCCGCGATCCCCCGGTGCTTCGCCGGGTCATACCGGTTCCCGGTGAGGGTGAGCCACCGGCGGTGGAGGGAGGTGATCTCCTTGCCCAGCTCCTGAATGGAATACTCCATGGTCATCCCTCCCTGAGGATAGGGTACCAGTTGACGGAGCGTCAAAGTCAAGAGGAACTTTTAAAGTTGATTGATTTCCCGCTGGAGCCGCTCCAGAAACTCCGCCGCCGGGACGCCGTCCAGCTGGGTGTGGTGGAACTGGAAGGACACCGGCAGGGTGGCCCGCAGCCACTTTTTCCGGTACCTGCCCCAGATGAGGAAGGGATTGTTGTAGCACCCGGCGTAGATATTCACCGCGCCGTCGATCTCGTACCCCGCCAGGGCGGAGGTGCCGATGACCATATAGTCCTCGCCCAGCTCATAGCTCTCTCCGCTCTCCCGGACCTGTCCGGTGAGCGTCCGATAGTCCCGGTCAAACTGCTCCAGGTTGTCGGAGACGGGAATGTCGCAGGTGGCAATGCCGCCCTCCCGGGTGGCTACCACCGTATTGACGGCCAGGCGGTCGTACCGCATCAGCTTGTCCCCCACCGGAAGGAGATAGAAGTCCTCCATCCCCGCCGCCGTTTTACCGATGCACCAGCACAGGAGCATATTGAATTGATAGCCCCGCTTCCGGCTCAGGCGCAGCAGCGCCGTCACATCCAGAGTCTTCATCAGGGTCACCATGGGCATGGGGGCGTTCATCCAGAGCTCAAAGGCCGGCGCCCGGGAGGTGCTTTTGGGATCAACTTCTCTCATATGCTTCTCCATTCTGCTCGTCAAATCCGGTCCGGTCGGCCGCGGTGAGTCATCCATATCATACCATAGTGCCTCATGGCCGGCAACCGATTCCCATGTTCCAAATCCGGAACCTGTGGTATAATGGACCATCACAACCCTCTTCCGTTCTGAACGGAAGCAGCAAACGATGAGGACCGAATCATATGAACCATATTTTTCTTTTGGAGGATGACGAGACCCTGGGGCGGGGGATCGCCATGGCCCTGACCGGGCCGGAGGCATCTGTCACCAGCCGCTCCACCTTGACCCGGGCCAGGGAAACACTGGCAGATGACCGCTTCGATCTGCTGATCCTGGATATCAATCTCCCCGACGGCAGCGGCCTGGACCTGCTCCGGCAGCTGCGGGCAGGAGGCGATTGCACTCCGGCCATTCTGCTCACCGCCAACGACCTGGAGCTGGACGAGGTCACCGGGCTGGAGGCCGGAGCGGACGACTACATCACCAAGCCCTTCTCCCTGGCCGTGCTCCGGGCCAGGGTGAATGCTCAGCTCCGGCGGGGCACTCCCGCGGTTTCTCAAACGATGCCGATCGGCCCCTTCGTCTTCGATTTTGACCGGATGGACTTCCGCCGGGACGGAGCGGCACTGGAGCTGAGCAAAACGGAGCAGAAGCTGCTGCGGGTGCTGGTGGAAAATCGGGGGCATGCGGTGCCCCGCGCAACCCTGGTAGACCGGGTATGGACGGACGGCGCGGAATTCGTGGAGGAAAACGCCCTGTCCGTCACGGTCAAGCGGCTGCGGAGCAAGCTGGAGGCCGATCCCGGGAAGCCGGAATATCTGAAAACGGTGTACGGCATCGGCTACACCTGGGCGGTGAAGCCATGACCGGGTATCTTGTGATGGGCGCCGCCCTGCTGCCCGCGCTGGCTGTGGCCGCCTATGAACGCTGGCGTACCGCCCGCACGATCCGGCGGCTGGACGACATGCTCACCGCGGCCATGAGCGGCAGCTTTTCCGAGGAGACCTTTGACGAGAGCCGCCTCTCCTCCCTGGAGAGCCGGCTGGGGCGGTATCTGGCGGCCAGCGCCCTGTCTGAGCGGAATGTGCGGGAGCAGAAGGACCGGCTCAGCGCCCTGATCTCCGACATCTCCCACCAGACCAAGACCCCGGTGGCCAATCTGCAGCTCTATGCCCAGCTGCTCTCGGAGCAGCCGCTCACACCTCAGGGGAAGGACTGCGCCGCCGCCATCTCCGCCCAGGCGGGAAAGCTCCAGACGCTCATCGAGGCTCTGGTCAAGACCTCGCGGCTGGAGACGGGGATTCTGGTCCTCCACCCACAGCCCGGCGAGATTTCAACCATGGCGGAGCGGGCCGCCGGGCAGTTTGCCCACAAAGCGGCGGAAAAAGGCATTGCCCTGACGGTTGATCCGGCGGAGGGCGCCGCCGTCTTCGATCCCAAGTGGACGGAGGAGGCGGTGTGCAACCTGCTGGACAACGCCGTCAAGTACACTCCCTCCGGCGGAGCCGTGACGGTGGAGATCAAAAACTATGAGCTGTTTTCCGCCGTCCGGGTGGCCGATACCGGACCGGGCATTCCCGAGGAAGAGCAGGCCAAAATTTTCGGGCGGTTCTACCGCGCCCCCGGAGCCTGGCAGGCAGAGGGCGTGGGCATCGGCCTCTATCTCGCCCGGCAGATCGCGGAAAAGCAGGG
>CALWXI010000034.1 GCA_944385455.1 uncultured Oscillospiraceae bacterium
GCTGCGCCGTGGCCAGGGGCGTGGGCGCGCTCAGCGCCGAAGCGCTGCAGCAGGGCATCGACATGATTTTGCCGTCGTGAAACAAAAAGGGAAAGGACCGCCGGAGGACATAAAAACGCCTGGGGCCATTTGGCCCCAGGCGTTTTTATGGTGAGTCAGCCGATGAGATAGCCGTACTGGGTCAGCACAGTGTAGATGAACACCTCTACGTCGGCGGGGAGGTCGTTCGGCCCGTCCAGATCCGCTTCCAGCACCTGACCGTTCAGACGGACCAGCACCTTTCTGCCGCCCAGGGGCAGGAAGCCGGAGTTGTGAGTGCTCTCGTCGAAGCCCGCCCGGTCCAAAAACAGCGTAAACTTGTCCCGGTAGGGAGCGGAATCATAGGGACAGAAGACGGCGCAGTTGCCGCACTCGTTGCACATCCGGTCCACATGGAGGATCTGGCGGCGTCCGTCGGGCAGAGCCACCACCACGTTGGCCCGGTTGGGACACACGTCGGCGCAGACCTGGCAGACAGTGTTGCAGCTCAGGCACCGGTCGCCCTCGCACTTGGCGGACTCACAGAGGATGCCCTTCTTGGCGATGGCCTCGGACCGGGAGACCTTGGCGTGGCTGGGAATGGCGTAGCGGTGGGCATCGCCGATGACGGCATTGGCGAACCACTGGGCGTCCGCGATGCCTTCCACCACGGTGGCGGGGCCCCGCATGGCATCGCCGCCCACATAGACGCCCTCGATGTTGGTCTTGAAATCGGGGATGCCCTTGGCATCCACCTGGATGCCGTTGCGGGTGAAGAGCTCGCTGTCCACCTGCTCGCCCACAGCGGCGACCACCGTGTCGCAGGGGATCTTCACCATCTCACCAGTGGGGACGGGCTTGCGGCGGCCCTGTTCGTCGGGATCGCCCAGCTTCATTTTCTCGCACACCAGATTGCCGCCGGTCTGCTCCACAGGCGCCACCAGCTCCAGGAACTGCACGCCGTCGGCCATGGCCAGCTCCAGCTCCTCGGCGTCGGCGGGCATGTACTTTTTGGTGCGGCGGTAGACCAGGGTGGAGGAGGCGGCGCCCGCCCGCAGGGCGGCCCGGGCGGCGTCCATGGCGGTGTTGCCGCCGCCCACCACGGCCACATGGCCCAGGGAGACAGGCTTGCCGGCCTTCATGTCCTTCAGCCAGCCGATGACGGGCACCACGTTGCCGGGGATGTTCAGCTTTCCGGCCTTCCAGGCGCCCACGGCGAAGAAGATGTGGGTGTAGCCCATGGCCTTCAGCTCCGCCACGGAGGGGGCCTCCGTATTCAGCTTCACCTCCGCTCCCATTTTCTCCATCAGCGCCGCATCCTTGTCGATGGCCGCGTCGGGGATGCGCCAGGCGGGGATCACCTGGCGGACCACGCCTCCCAGAGAGCCGGTGCGCTCAAAGAGGGTGACGGGAATACCTGCCCGGCCCACGAAGTAGGCCGCCGCCATGCCGGTGGGGCCGCCGCCGATGACGGCCACCCGGATGGAAGTTTCAGCGGGGACGGGGGCTTTCAGCTTGGCCATGTAAGCGTCGTAACCCTTCTCGGCGGCCACCAGCTTGGTGCCCCGGATGTTCACCGGCTGGTCGTAGAAGTTCCGGGTGCACTTGGTCATGCAGTTGTGGGCGCAGATGGTGCCGGTGATGAAGGGCAGGGGGTTCTTTTCGGTGATGAGCCGCAGGGCGGAGGCGTACTGTCCCCTGCGGCACAGCTCGATATACTCGGGGATGTCCTGGCCGATGGGGCAGCCGCCCTTGCAGGGGGCGGTGAAGCAGTCCATCAGGGGGACCTTCTCGTAGAGCTTGCGCCGGGGCAGAGGCTTGATGGCCTTGACGTGGTATTGATCCCCCCGGGCGGCGAGGCTCAGGGCCCGGATGCCCGCCACGTCCACGCCGGTGAAGGGCTTGAAGTCCAGGACATCCAGCTTGTCGCCGATCTGGGTGAAGCGCTGGTAGCCGCCGGGCTTCAGTTCCGTGGTGGCCATGGTGATGGGCCAGATGCCGCACGCGAAGAGCTTGTCGATGTTGAATGCGTCGGCGCCGCCGGCATAGGAGATGCGCAGCCTGCCGCCGAACTCGTCCGCCAACATGGCGGCCATCGTGGTGGTCAGCGGGAAGAGGGATTTGCCCGCCATGTACATCTCCTCGCTGGGCAGCTCTCCGGCCTTCACATCCACGGGGAAGGTGTTGGAGAGCTTCAGCCCGAATTCCAGCCCGTGCCGGTCCGCCAGGGCCTGGAGACGGCGGAACATGGGAACTGCGTCGGCGTACTGGAGGTCTTCCTTGAAATGGTGGTCATCGAAGGCGATGTAGTCATATCCCATGCCGTCCAGGATGGACCGGGCGGTCTCGTAGCCCAGGAGGGTGGGATTGCACTTGACGAAGGTGTGGAGGTGCTTTTTCTCAATGAGGTAGCTGGCGATGCGCTCGATCTCGTCCGGCGGGCAGCCGTGGAGAGTGGACACCGTCACAGACCTGGAGACGTGGGGAGTGATGGTGTCGATGTAGTCCGCCTCGCCGGGGAAGAGCTGCTTCAAAACGGCGATGCACTCCCGGAAAATGGGGGTGGCGGAGGCGTCCACCATGCCGTCCAGGAAGGTGTTGATCTTCTCGCCCTGGATGCCCGCCAGATCGTAGCCCACGGACATGTTGAACACGAACCCGTCGGGGTCGCCCAGGCCGTAGACCTTTGCCATGATCTTCAGGGCGCACCAGGCCTTCACGTATTCCTCAAAGGCCTGCTGGACGTAGAGCTCCGTGGACCATTCGCAGTTGTAGCACTCGTCCTCGGCCAGGATGCAGGGACGGTTGATGCAGGCGGCCAGGTCGGCGCCGTCCATCTTCTGGACGGTCTTGAGCTCGAAGAACCGGGCGCCGGCGAAGTAGCCGGCCACAATATTCTGGGCCAGCTGGGTGTTGGGACCGGCGGCGGGGCCGAAGGGGGTCTCGATGGTCTCGCCGAAGATGGGCAGCTTCTTCACACCCGCCTTGTAGGGTCTGTGGACGCCGAAAACGGTGCCCTCCCGCTGGTATTCCGTGGTGATCCAATGCATCAGTTCCCGGAAGGGAATGGGGGTCATCAATTCAGACATCAGGTGCTTCCTCCTTTAAACTCCTTGCACGCGGCCTTTCAGCATCTCCGCCCGGCGTGCGCGGGACGGGAGCGGGAAGCGCTCAGTATTCCCGGTGGTTCAGCTGGCCCCAGAGGCGCTTGGCGCTTTCCAGGATTTTTGCGTTGACTGCCTCTTCGTCGATCTCGGTGAGGACGCGGTCGCGCATCAGGATCTTTCCGTTGATCATGGTGGTCTGGCACTGGCGGCCGGTCATGCCGAAGATCATGTGGCCGTCGATGTTCTCATCGGAGAAGGGGGTGAAGGGCTTGTAATCCATGACGATCACGTCCGCCGCCGCGCCGGGCTTCAGGACCCCCAGGGTGGGGAAGCCGCACCGGGCCGCCATTTTGGCGTTGTTGCGGAAAAGCATCTCCGTCACTTCGCCCCAGGCCACGTTGGGCAGGCACGCGTTGTGCCGCTGGGAGCACAGCGCCACCTTCAGGGATTCCAGCATGTCGTTGGTGTAGGCATCGGTGCCCATACCCACCAGAATGCCCTTCTTGCAAAGCTGCAGGACGGGGGAGATGCCCACGGCGTTGCCCATGTTGCTCTCGGGGTTGTTGACGCACATGGTGTCGGTGGCCCTGATGATGTCTATCTCGGCGGTGTTGACGTGGATGCAGTGGCCCAGGATGGTCTTTTCTCCCAGGATGCCGTGATCCTGGAGCCGCTGCACCGGGCGGCGGCCGTAGTTCTGGAGGCTGTCGTAGACGTCGTTCATGCCCTCGGAGACGTGGATGTGGTAGCCCACCCGGCCGTTGTTGGCCGCCTGCATCCGGTCGAAGGTCTTGTCGGAGATGGTGAACAGGGCGTGGCCGCCGAACATGGCCTTGAGCATGGGATCGGGGTGTTTCTCGCAGTAGTCGATGAAATCCTTGTTTTCCTGCACGGACTGGATGGACTTCTCTTCGCCGTCCCGGTCGCTGACCTCGTAGCAGAGGCTGGCCCGCATGCCGTACTCCTTGGTGACCTGGGCGATCTGCATCAGGGAGCCGGGGATCTGGCAGAAGGAGGCATGGTGGTCGAAGATGGTGGTGACGCCCTGCTTGATGGAGTCCATCACCAGGGCCTGGGCGGAGGCCCGGGTGGCCTCCAGATCCAGATGGCGGTCGATGGCCCACCAGGTGCCGTCCAGCACCTCATAGAAATTGGTGGGGTTGTTGCCCGTGATGGACAGGCCACGGGCCAGGGCGGAGTAAATGTGGGTGTGGGCATTGATGAGTCCGGGCATGATGACGCCGCCCCGGGCGTCCACGAACTCCGCCTGGGGATATCGGGCCTTCAGCTCGGCGGTGGTACCCACGGCCGCGATCTCGCTTCCCTCCGTGACCACGCCGCCGTCGGGGATGTAGCCGGTGCCCTCGCCATCCCGGGTGATGACTTTGCCGTTTGCCAGTAAGATCATAAAAACCTCCTTGCTCCCTCGATGAAAAAGAAAAGGCGCTTCAAACCGTCTCGGTTTGAAACACCCATCAGAAAACGGGAATGATAGGTGTCAGCCCGTGCGCGCGGCACTCCGTTGCAGCTATCATTCTTTGCTTGTACTTGTTATTGTATCGGAAGCCATGGTAAAATGCAAGAAATCCGACTGAGATTTTTTCTGCCGGTTTTTGTGAATTTTACCAACTTGACGGAAACTTTTTTGGGAAAGAGGCCGTCAAACCGGTCATAACGGCATGAGGTGATGGATATGAGACGGATGTTGGTCATGGCGCTGTGTCTGCTGCTGGCGGGCTGCGGAGCTCCGGCGGAGCCGGAGCCTGAAAGGACGCCGGAGCCGCAGCAGACGCAGGTGGCGGCGGAAACGGCGGCGGGCGTGACGATGGAGCTGGAGCGGACGGTGTATGATCCGACGCTGACCACGTATACCTATTTTCTCCACAACGGCACCGGGGAAACGCTATGGCCCATCGGGGAGGCGTTTTCCATTCAGCGCCGGGCCGGAGACGACTGGGAGGATCTGACCCTGCGGGATGGTACAGGCTGGAACGACATCGGCTACACCCTGGAGCCGGGGGAGACCCTGGCGCTCGCCTGCGGCTTCTGGCCCTACGAGGAGCCGGCGGAGGCGGGGGAGTACCGGCTGGTGAAGGAGGTGTGCGGCCGGACGCTGACGGCGGAGTTCTCCCTGGGGGAGAGTGTCTACACCGCCCGGACTCCCTACGGTTTCACGCCTCTGGAGGAACTGCCGGAGAGCTACGGCGCCGGAGACGCTGTGGGCAGCGGCGCGGCGTGCTTCACCGACCACGGCACGGAAAACGGAGAGGCCGTGGAAGCGTTTTTGAAAAAGGCGGCTCTTGGGGTGCCCTGCCAGCTGCGGACGGTGCAGGACCACGCCCAGGGGATCCCCATGGTCATTGACGTGATCTATGAGGACGGCCGCTTCCTCTGGAAGATGCGCAGCGGCGAGGCGGTGTCTCACCGCTACTGTTCCTATCTCGTCACCGACGGCACGGATCTCTACCTCTCCGACGGCGCGGACTGGGACGCCGGGGAGCGGTACGGCGACCGGCGGATCTTCCTGGTGCCGCCCCTTCAGGGGACGGCGTGGGTATCCGCGGTGGAAGCCATGACGGTGTCCCGCCTGGCCGGCAGCGCCGTGCGGTATCAGGTGTGGTCCGGTGACGGCTGCCGGTCCGCCGGCTTGACGGAGACGCCCACGGCCTTTTTCGTCAGCTGGCGGGAGCCGGACCGGGGCAGCGGCGGCGCGTCCTACGATCTCGCGGACTGGGACGGCCTGGAGACGGCGGTCACCGGCCTTTCCTGGCAGGCGGACGGCACGCTGCTTTTGACGTGCGAGACGTCGATGGGAGGGATCAGCCGCCTGTGCTTCGATCCGGAGACGGAGGAGCTGTCCGCGCTGGAGCTGCCGTCCCTCCCGGAAGGCGGGAGTTCGGCGGAAAAAGACAGCATTTGACACCAGGCGGAGCAATCTGTTATCCTGAGCGGGCGAAATTCAAACGGGAAAGGAATCCGCGACTATGCTGGGAGATATCGTATCCACCCTCAATGATCTGCTCTATACCTACATTCTGGTCATCTTTTTGCTGGCAGCCGGGGCTTATTTTACCCTGCGTACCCGCTTCGTGCAGGTGCGGATGCTGGGAGAGGCCTTCCGGGTGCTGCGGGAGAAGTCACCGGACGGGGAGGGCGTGTCCTCCTTTCAGGCGCTGATGCTTTCCACCGCCTCCCGGGTGGGCACCGGCAACATCGCCGGTGTGTCCATCGCCATCTGTATGGGCGGAGTGGGCGCTGTGTTCTGGATGTGGGTGGTGGCGCTGCTGGGCGGTGCCACGGCCTTCGTGGAGAGCACGCTGGCTCAGGTGTACAAGGTCCGGGACGGCGCGGGAGGCAGCCGGGGCGGTCCGGCGTATTACATCGAGCAGGCCCTGGGGAGCCGCGGGCTGGCGAAGGCGTTCTCCGTGTGCCTGATCCTCACGTATCTGGTGGGCTTCAACATGGTGGCCTCCTACAATCTGACGGATGCCTTCTCCGGGTACGCGTTTTTTACCGCCCGCACACCGCTGATCGTGGGCGGCATCCTGGCCCTGGCCACGGCGGCGTGCATCTTCGGCGGCGGAAAGCGGCTTTCCCGGATCACCTCCGTGCTGGTGCCGGTGATGGGCGGTGCGTATGTGCTGGCGGCGGTGGTGATGATCCTGCTGCATATTCAGCTGCTGCCGGGCGTCATCGCGGCCATTTTCCAAAATGCCTTTGATGTGCAGGCCGTCTTTGCCGGCTTCACCGGCTCGGCCATGATGCACGGCATCAAGCGGGGCCTCTTCTCCAACGAGGCCGGCGTGGGGTCCGCTCCCAATGCGGCGGCTGCCGCCATGGTATCCCATCCGGTGAAGCAGGGCCTGGCGCAGATGTTGTCTGTGTTCCTGGATACGCTGGTGATCTGCAGTGCAACGGCTTTCCTGTGTCTTTGCTCCGGGGTGGCGCCGGATCCGGCTCTGCGGGGCGTCCCCTATGTCCAGGCGGCGCTCTCCGGCACCTTCGGCACGGCAGGGACCTGGTTCGTCACCGCCGCCACGCTGCTCTTTGCCTTTACCACCATCCTGGGCAACTATTATTACGGCGAGAGCAACCTGCAGTATCTGCTGCGCCGCGGCGCCCGGAAGTGGGAGCTGACGGTGTTCCGTCTGGCTGCGGCGGCCATCGTGTTCCAGGGGGCGCGGATGGACTTTTCCCTGGCCTGGGATACGGCGGATGTCACCATGGGTCTTATGACCCTCATCAACCTGCCTGCCATCTGCCTGCTCTCCGGCTCCGCCGTGCGGACCCTGGCGGACTACCGCCGCCAGCGCGGAGCGGGAAGGGACCCGGTGTTCCGGGCGGCGGAGGCCGGGATCCGGGAAAAAACGGAATTTTGGACCTGACAAAGAAGGGCGCCGGAGGCGCCCTCTTTTTTGTGCATGTTTTTAGAGTATGCGCGGCAAAAAACGGGGAAAACTACTTGAAATCAAAAAAGGAAACGTGTAATATAGTTTTTAAAATCAGATTGCAGCATTGTTCAAAACCAAGGAAAGGATGATGAAGGTTATGAACAGATTTTTCTGCCGGGCGCAGGACCCGGTCAGCTGCGGGACCCACGCCATTGGTGCGGCAGCGGCTTTCGCCGGCGGATTCTTGTTTTTGATCCGGGCGGTGCGGGGCGACGTACCGATGGTGGCTCTGGCGGCGGCCATGTGCTTTTGTCTTTCCATGGTGGCGCTGTACGCCGCCAGCGCCATTTACCACTTTTATCCCGGTGACACGGAGAGCGGCGGTGTAAAGCGGCGGCTGCGAAAGGTGGATCACAGCATGATCTACGTCCTCATTGCCGGCAGTTATACCCCCTTTTCCATGGTGCTGCTGCCCCAGCCCAAGGGGACCCGGTTCTGCCTGGCGCTGTGGTGTGTGGCCATCGCGGGGGTACTGGTGAAGGTGCTGTGGATCAATGCGCCCCGGATCCTCTCCACAGCGGGGTATCTGGTCATGGGCTGGGCGGTGCTGTTCGTCTGGAAGGACTTTACCACCCTGGGTCAGCCCTGCTTGACCCTGGTGGCGCTGGGAGGCATCTGCTATTCCGTGGGCGCTGTGCTCTATGCCGTCAAGCGGCCCAATCTTTCGGCGGAGTGGACCTTCCACGAGATCTTCCATGTGCTGATCCTGGCGGGATCTCTGTTCCACTACCTGGCGGTGTATTTCTACGTGCTGTGAAAGTGGGAAAAAAAGGACCGGGAATGCTCCCGGTCCTTTTTCCGTATTTATTTGGTGCCGAAGATACGGTCGCCGGCGTCGCCCAGGCCGGGGACGATGTAGCCGTTCTCGTTGAGGTGATCGTCCACGGCGCCGCAGAAGATGTCCACATCGGGATGGGTCTTCTGAATCAGCTCGATGCCCTCGGGAGCGGCCAGCAGCACCATGAGCTTGATGTTGATGCAGCCCCGCTTCTTCATCTCGGAGATGGCGGCCTCGGCACTGCCGCCGGTGGCCAGCATGGGGTCCACGATCATGACCTCCCGCTCGGCGATGTCCTTGGGCAGCTTGCAGAAGTAGACGTGAGGCTCCAGGGTCTCCTCATCCCGGTACATGCCGATGTGGCCCACCCGGGCACCGGGAACCATCCGCAGCACGCCGTCCACCAGGCCCAAGCCCGCCCGGAGAATGGGCACCACGGCAAATTTCTTGCCCTTGAGAGTAGGGGCCACAGTCTTGCAGATGGGTGTCTCTACCTCCTTGGTGGTCAGCGGCAGATCCCGGGTGGCCTCGTAGGTGATGAGCATGCCGATCTCGGAGACCAGCTCCCGGAAGTCCTTGACGCTGGTATTTTTGTCCCGCAGGATCGTCATTTTGTGCGCTACCAGGGGATGGTCCATGATGTGTACTTTGCCGTTCATAAGTATGCTCCTTTATTTCAAAATCCAGAATGCAGCGTTCATCTGCCCTGCCGCTCCCGCAGCGTCTGGGCCTGAGCGGGGCGGAGATACACCGGCTGGAGCGCCTGGGCGGAGACCAGCTGGCCCCGGATCGCCATGTCCTGCGCCTCCAGGGCGACAGATACGGCGCTTTGCATCAGCAGGTGGGGAGGCGCCAGGCGGCAGGGGATCCCGGCGGAGGCCAGATGGGCAAGGCACAGCGCGGCTCCGTCCCCCACCACGGTCTTGGGATGGGAATCGTCCGCCAGCTCCCGGGCCAGGTCGCCCAGGCCAATGGCCCGATCCGGCGTCAGCCGGGTGAGGGCGCCGTTTTCCGCCAGAAAGAGGGCGTTGTAGATCTGGCTGCGCCGGGCATCCATGGCGCAGACCACCAGTCCGTCGGCAAAGGCCACGTTCCGGGCCATGGCCGCCAGGGTGGACACGGCGGCGGCGGGCTTGTCCGCGGCAAAGGCCAGTCCCTTGGCGGCAGCCACGCCGATGCGGATGCCGGTAAAGGATCCCGGACCTGCGGCCACAGCCACGGCGTCGCAGTCCGCCATGGTGAGTCCGGTATTGCGGAGCAGGTGCTCCACGATGGGCATCAGGGTGCGGCTGTGGGTCAGCCCGGTGTCCTGATAGCCGGAGGCCAGCACCCGTCCGTCCTCCGTCACAGCGGCAGAGACGGCCTTGGCGGAGGTCTCCAGGGCAAGAATCTTCATGAAAGGTCCGCTCCTTCGATGGTGATGGTGCGCCAGCTGTCGGCCTGGGGGCTGCGGGCGATGGACACATATACAGTGTCTTCCGGCAGCGCGTCCTCCACCTGCTCGCTCCACTCCACGGCGCACACGCCGCCCCGGTCCAGATAATCTTCCCAGCCGATGTCGAAAAGGGCATCGGCGCCGGTCAGGCGGTACATAGCGAAGTGGAACAGCGGCAGCCGTCCGCCCTCGTATTCGTTGACGATGGTGAAGGTGGGGCTGGTGACCCGGCCGGGGCAGCCCAGCCCCCGGGCCAGGCCCCGGGTGAAGGCGGTCTTGCCCATGCCCAGACCGCCCCGGTAGGCCACCACGGCGCCGGGAGAGAGCACTTCGGCCAGACGGGCTCCAAGGGCCTCCGTCTCCGCTTCACTGCGGGTGAGATAATCCATGTGCCGCCTCCTGTTTCCGAGATGTCAAAAATCGCCGCAGACAGTATATCATAGTTTGAACAAAGTGTAAAAAGAAATTTGCCGCGTTTACACACTTTTTTGCTTGTGCTATACTATATCCGTTGAAATTTGCCCTTTCAGGAAAGGTTTTGGATATGCTGAGTCGTTTGAAGGCCATTCTGGCGGATTTTATTCAGCAGGCCGATCTGGTGCTGCTGAGCCTCTGCAGTGCCGCCACGCTGTTCGGCATCGTGCTGATCTTCAGCGCCACCCGCTACAAGCAGGATAACCGCTATGTCATCGTGCAGACGGCGGCGCTGCTGCTGGGGATATGTGTGTACATTGCTTTTTCCATGGTGGATCTGGAGATCCTGATGAAGAAGTGGAAGTGGGTGCTGGGGTTCAATGTGGGATTCATTTTGCTGCTGCTGACGCCCATGGGCGTCTCTGTCAGCGGCAACCGGGCGTGGCTGAGCCTGCCGGGAGTTCCCATCAATGTGGGTCCGGCGGAGGTGGTGAAGATCACCTTCGTGCTGCTGATGGCCAAGCAGCTGGAGTGGCTCCAGGAGGAGAAGCGGGATCTGCGTTCATTCCGGTCGGCCGCCTTCGCCGCGTTCCATGCCTTCGGGATCTGCGGACTTTACTTCGTGGTGTCCGGGGACATGGGCAATGGCCTGGTGTTCTTCTTTATCTTTCTGTGCATGGCCTTCGTGGCCGGCTTTGCCCTGCGGTGGTTTGCGCTGCTGCTGGGCGGCGGCGCGGCGGCGGTGGCGGCGGCGTGGAAGCTGGATCTCATGCCGTCCTATATGAAGGACCGGTTCATCGTTCTGTTCGACCACTCCTATGAGCCTCTGGACGCCGGCTGGCAGCAGACCCGGAGTCTGCTGACTCTGGGTTCCGGCGGCATCCTGGGCCAGGGATATCTCAGCGGGACGCAGACCCAGAGCAGCTACGGCACGTCCCTGCCCGCCCGGTGGACGGACTTCATCTTCTCCGTGGCGGGAGAGGAGCTGGGCCTTGTCGGCTGCGCGGCCATCTTGCTGCTGCTGGCGGCGGTGGTGTTTCGGGTGCTGATCGTGGCCCGGAACGCACAGAGTTCTTTCCACTGCTATGTGTGCGTGGGCATGGCGGCCATGCTGATCTTCCAGATCCTCATCAACGTGGGCATGTGCCTTTTCGTCATGCCGGTCATCGGCATTACGCTGCCCTTTTTCAGCTACGGCGGGTCCTCGGTGGTGACGCTGTTCGCCGCCATGGGGGTGGTGTCCGGCATCAAGAAGCGATCTCCCGGTATGCGGCGCCTCAGCCGCGCCGGGTGAGAAAAAGAAGGGGCCGCGTCCGGCTTTCCCGGACGCGGCTCGTATATTTCCCGCCGGTGGGAAAAGACTACTCCTGTACCAATTCATACAGGAGGTTCGATGCACCATGAGACACATTGCCATGAAACAGCTTGCCGCGCTGGTGACGGCAGCGGCGCTGCTGGGCGGCAGCGCCCAGGCGCTGTTCGGAAAGTCCGAAGAAAAGCAGGAGGTCCCGGAGGGCGCGCCGGTGGTCCAGGACATCCAGATCACCACCTACCGGGGCATCCCCTATCAGGCCCAGTTCCTGGGCAGCGACAGTCAGGGAGACGATCTGACCTTTGCTGTGGCGGAGGAGCCGGATAAGGGCAGCGTGGAGGTGGACGGTGTGAACTTCACCTACCTGCCGGAGGAGGACGCTTCCGGCGGGGACCGCTTCACCTATACCGCCACCGACAGCGCCGGCAACGTCTCCGCGCCGGCCACGGTGACGGTGACCATCGAGAAGGTCCGCTCCGGCGTCACCTATGCCGACACGGACGCAGCCTCTGCCGCCGCGGCCCAGTACCTGGCGGAGGAGGGGATCTTTACCGGCTGCCGGATGGGCGAGGCGTACTATTTCCAGCCGGAGGAGACAGTCTCCCGCGGCGAATTCCTGGCCATGGCCATGGAGACCGCGGGGCTGGAGGCTCCCGCCGTCACCATGACGGGCTTCTGCGATGACGCGGCCATCCCCACCTGGGCGAAAGCCTACGCCGCCGCCGGTGTGGCTGAGGGCATCGTGCAGGGCAAGACCACGGACCAGGGCGCGGCGTTTTTGGGAGATGAGACGGTGACCTTCAATGAGGCGGCCGTCATGCTGGACCGGGTGCTGGGGCTGGAAGATGTGGATCTGGAGGTCTGGTACGCGGACCGGCAGGCAGTGCCTTCCTGGGCGGCCCAGGCGGTGGGCAATCTGGAGGCAGTGAGTGTGCTGTCGGCAGGGAGCTTCGGCAGCGCCGGGCTGGACGCGCCGGTCACCCGGGCAGATGCCGCCCGGATGCTTTGCGCCGCCGGGACGCTGCTGGCGGGAGAAGAAGAGCCCCAGGGCCTTTTCGACTGGCTGCGCTGACGATGCCGGCCCTCTGAACAGTGATTTCAGGGGGCCGGCTTTTTTCTGTTGTATTCCCGGCGGCTTTGTGCTAAACTGATACGGATTATAATAGAATTGGTATGCATATGCGGACCAGAGGAGAAGGGATCGAGGTCATGAAAATCGTTGTACTGGCGGGAGGGCTGTCCACGGAGCGGGCGGTATCCCTGGTGACCGGGGCGTCGGTGTGCCGGGCGCTGCGGCAGCGGGGGCACCGGGCCGTGCTGGCGGATGTATTTTTGGGACTGCCGGAAGCACCGGCGGAGCTGGAGACGCTGTTTGACGCGCCGGACGGACTGTGTCCCGACACGCACATCGAGGTCCAGGCGCCGGATCTGGACGCAGTGCGGGCCATGCGGACGGAAGGCGGGAAGGGCCTTTTCGGTCCCAACGTGCTGGAGCTGTGTGCTCTGGCAGACATCGTTTTTCTGGGCCTCCACGGGCAGGACGGCGAGGACGGCCGCATCCAGGCCGCCTTCGACCTGCTGGGGATCCGGTACACCGGCAGCGGGTATCTGGCCTCGGGCCTTGCCATGAGCAAGGTGATGACCAAGCGGATGATGGATTCTGCGGGCATTCCCACGCCGGCGTGGCGGGTGCTGGAGTATGGGAGGGAGGACGCGCCCCGTCTGGCGCGGGAGCTTCCCATGCCCTGCGTCATCAAGACCTCCGGCGGCGGGTCCTCTCTGGGCGTCTTTTTGCCGGAGGATCGGGCGGCGCTGGAGGAGGCGCTGGTGCGGGTGCTGGAGTTCGGCGGTCAGGTGCTCTGGGAGGAGCGGATCTACGGCCGGGAGCTGACGGTGGGCGTGCTGGGAGACCGGGCGCTGCCGGCGGTGGAGATCCTGCCTGCGGAAAAAGACTTCGACTACGCCGCGAAATATCAGTCCGGCGGCGCCCGGGAGCTGTGCCCGGCGCCCATCACGCCGGAGCAGCAGGCGGAGATGGGGGCGCTGGCTTTGAAGCTCCACCGGACGCTGGGGCTGGAGGTCTATTCCCGGACAGACTTTCTGCTGGACGGAGAGGGGCGCTTCTGGTGCCTGGAGGTGAATTCCCTGCCGGGGATGACCGCCGCCAGCCTGGTGCCCAAGGAGGCCGCCGCCGTGGGGATGAGCTACGGTGAGCTGTGCGAGGAGATCATACGGCAGTCTGACTGCCTGAAGAGGAGAGCATGATATGCAGCCCATGACTGTGCAAGAGATCACCGCCGCTGTTCACGGTGTTTGGTGCAATCCGCAAAAGGAGGTGCCGGAGGTCACGGCTGTCTCCACAGACAGCCGGAAGGTGGCGCCGGGCTGCCTGTTTTTGCCCTGGGTGGGGGAGCGGTTTGACGGACACGACTTTATCGACGCGGCGCTCTCCGCCGGTGCGGCGGGGTGTTTGTGCGCCCGGCTGCCCCAGACGCTTCGGGCGGACAAATTTTACATCAAGGTGGACGATACCCGCCTGGCACTGCGGGCCCTGGCGTCCGCCTACCGCAGCCGCTTTTCCATCCCGGTGGTGCAGATCACCGGCAGTGTGGGAAAGACCACCACGAAAGAGATGATCGCCGCCGTGCTGGGGGCGAAGCTGCGGGTATGGAAAACCCCCGGGAACTTCAATAACGACATCGGCACGCCCCTGACGCTGCTGGAACTGGGGCCGGAGCACCAGGCCGCCGTTATCGAGACGGGGATGAATCACTTCGGGGAGATTGCCTATCTGGGAGAGATGGTGCGGCCCGATGTGGCGGTGATCTCCAATATCGGCGACGCCCATATCGAATTTCTGGGCAGCCGGGAGGGGATCCTGAAGGCCAAGTGCGAGATTTTCACACATCTCAAGCCCGGCGGTCTGGCGGTGCTCAACGGGGACGATCCCCTGCTGAATACCGTGCGGCCGGCTGTCCGCACGCTGCGCTGCGGTCAGTCGGAGCACTGCGGCGTACGGATCAGCGAGATCGCGGACCACGGTGTGGAGGGCATCACCTGCACCGTTACCACGGAAAAGGACGTTTATGCCCTGACCGTTCCCGCTCCGGGGGCCTATATGGCCTACTCCGCCTCCATCGCGGTGGCGGTGGCGGAGGCCCTGGGGCTGAGCCGGGAGGAGATCATCCGGGGCGTGGCGGCGTACCAGCCCGCCGGATCCCGGATGCGGGTGGTGCGCCTGCCGGAAAACCGGGTGCTTCTGGACGACTGCTATAATGCCAACCCCCAGTCCGTCGCGGCGGCGCTGGAGGTTCTGGCCAAAACCGAGTGCGACCGCCGTGTGGCGGTGCTGGGAGATATGGGCGAGCTGGGAGACCTGACGGAGCAGGCCCATTATAATATGGGGGCCCTGGCGTCCATGCTGGGCATCGATGTGATCGCGGCCATCGGCACCAAGGCCGCCAAGATCGCCGACGGCGCCGCGCAGAGCGGCGGCGAGGTGCTGTATTTTGAGACGAAGGAGGAGGCTCTGGGTGCCCTGCGCGGGCAGCTGGAGCCTGGCACCGCCATGCTGCTGAAGGCGTCTCACGCCATGGAATTCAGCCGCCTGGTGGAGCAGCTGCGGGCAGACTATGATTGAGATACAGGTAAACGGTCTGGTCAAGTCCTTTGAGGTGGGGCGCAACGTCCTCGACGGGCTCACCTTCCAGATCGACCAGGGCGAGCGGGTGGGTCTGCTGGGCCGCAACGGCGCCGGAAAGACCACGCTTTTCAAGATATTGACCGGGGAACTGGACTATGACGAGGGACAGGTCACCGTGGGGCAGGGGCGCCGGGTGGGACTGATCTCCCAGATCCCGGTGTATCCCGCGGGCTGCACGGTGGAAGATGTGCTGCGCTCCGCCTTCGCCCGGTTGGAGGCGCTGGCCCGGGAGATGGAGGAGCTGACGCGGCGGATGGCCGCAGGGGAAAGCGCCCCGGCCATCCTGAAGCGCTACGGCTCTCTCAGCGAACGGTTCGAGGTGTTCGGCGGGTATGACACCGACGTGGCGGTGAACAAGATCGCCCAGGGCCTCTCCATCTCCGAGGAGATGCGCCGCCAGCTCTTCGACAGCCTCTCCGGCGGGGAAAAGACCCGGGTGAACCTGGGGCGGCTGATCCTGGAGGACACGGACATCCTGCTGCTGGACGAGCCCACCAACCATCTGGACCTCCATGCCACGGAATGGCTGGAGGAGTACATCCGTTCCTTCCGCGGCACGGTGGTGACCATCTCCCATGACCGCTATTTTCTCGACCGCATCGTCACCCGGATCATCGAGATCCAGGACGGCAAGGCGGAGTTTTACAGCGGGAACTACAGCTTCTACGCCGTGGAGAAGGAGCGCCGCTACCAGGAACGGATGAAGCAGTACGAGAAGGAGCAGGCCAAGATCGCCCAGCTGGAAAAATCCGCGGAGCAGCTGCGGCTGTGGGCCTTCCAGGGCATGGACAAGACCTACCGCCGGGCCATCTCCATGGAAAAGCGCATCGAGCGCATGCGCACCACCGCCAAGCCCACCAAGGCCCGGAAGATGGACGCCCGGTTCTCCACCGCGGAGTTCCACGGCGACGAGGTGCTGGGACTGCGGAACCTGGCGAAGTCCTACGGAGACAAGCACCTCTTCGACGGCATCACGCTGAAGGTGGAGGGCGGCGAGCGCATCGCCCTCATCGGGGACAACGGCACCGGGAAGTCCACCCTCATCAAGATGATCGTGGGGGAGCTGTATCCCGACGACGGCCGGATCCGCACCGGCCCCCAGGTGCGCCTGGCCTATCTGCCCCAGATCGTCCGGTTCGACCATCCGGACTGGAACATGGTGGAGAACATGATGGCCGCCAAGAAGGGCCTTTCGGCTCAGAGCGCCCGGAACCGGCTGGCGGCCTATGACTTCCGGGGCGAGGACGTGTTCAAGCCCGTGTCGGTGCTCTCCGGCGGGGAGCAGAGCCGCCTGCGGCTCTGCATGCTGATGGACGACGAGATCAACTTCCTGATCCTGGACGAGCCCACCAATCACCTGGATATTGACTCCCGGGAGTGGATCGAAGAGGCGGTGGAGGCCTATGACGGCACGCTGCTGTTCGTTTCCCACGACCGGTATTTCATCAACCGCTTCGCCACCCGCATCTGGGAACTGGCGGACGGCACCATCACGGATTATCCCATGGGGTTTGCCCAGTACCGCCAGCTCAAGGCCCAGGAAGAGGCGGAAAAGGCGGCTGTTCCAAAGCCTGTGAAGGAAAAGTCCGTGGCAGAGCGTCCCCAGAGGGGAAATAAGGCGCAGCAGGCCGCCCGGCGGCAGCTGACCATCTGCGAGCGGGATATCGCCCGGGCGGAGGAGCGCATCGCCGCGCTGGACGCGGAGATGGAGGCCGCCGCCTGCGACTATGAGAAGCTGGCCGGTCTGGTGGCGGAAAAGGCGGCGGCCCAGGCGGAGCTGGACGACCTGTATGAAAGGTGGGAACAGCTCAGTGAAGCGGCAGAAGGATAAAGAGAAATACCGATACAGCGGCTGCAAGGGCACCGGACGCCTGCGGGATCGGATCGGTCTGATCGCCGCGGCGGTGTGTGCCGCGCTGGGGCTGCTGTTGGTGCTGTTCCGGGGCCTGGGCGTCCGGTTCTCCGGTTTTTTGCTGCTGGGCCTGGCGGCGCTGCTGGCGGTCTTCCGGCTGTTGGACTGCCTGGCTGCCCGGGACGGCCGCTGGCGGCCGGTCCGCCGGGCCTTCGGCTGCTGTGCGGCTGTGGGCCTGGCGCTGCTGCTGGGGCTGGAGGTGTTCCTCGTCAACCGGGGACGGAGCGACATGACGCCCCTGCCCGCGGACGCCGTCATTGTCCTGGGAGCCGGGGTCAACGGCACCGAGCCGTCGCTGTCCCTGCGGACCCGGCTGGACAAGGCGCTGGAGTATCTGGAGTATTGGCCGGACATCCCGGCGGTGCTCACCGGCGGCACCGGCTACGGCGAGGACATCAGCGAGGCCCAGTGCATGTACGACTATCTCACAGCGCGCGGCGTGGAGCCGGAGCGGCTGCTCCTGGAGGACCAGGCCACCGACACGGCGGAAAACTTTGCCTTTTCCAAAGCAGTTCTGGAGGAGGCGGGGGTAGACGTGGCGAAAAGCACGCTGGCGGTGGTCACCAATGACTTCCACATCGCCCGGGCGGAGCTGATCGCCGCCCGGGAGGGCTACGGGGATACGGTCGGCATCCCGGCGCCCCTGCCCTGGCCGCACCTCACGGTGAACTACTACCTGCGGGAGGCTTTTGCGCTGGTGAAGACCTGGATCCTGGACATTGCGATGAAAGGCGTGACGATATGAGCGACGTGTTGTGTATTTACTATTCCCGGACCGGCAATACTCAGCAGCAGATCCAGGAGGTGGCGGCGGAGCTGGGCGCGGAAGTGGTGGAAATACGGGACAGCGTGGACCGGAGCGGTTGGAAGGGCTTTTTCCGCTGCGGCCTGGATGCCATGCGCCGCACCACCCACCCCCTCCAGCCCTTTGAGACGCAGCGCAAGCTGGGGGACTACCGACTGGTGATCGTGGCGTCTCCGGTGTGGGCCGGACGGTGCAGCAGCGTGATCCGGGGCTTCCTGAAAGAGCACGGCGGAGAGATCCGCCACGCGGCCTATCTTCTCTCCCGGGGCGGCGAGGAGAAGAATGAGGAGATCTACGATCAGATGGACCTCTACACCCCCTGCGGTCATGTGGCGGCAGTGTCGCTGCGGGCCCATTCTGTGGGCTGTGCCTTCTGGCGGGAGGAGTTTCTGCGCCAGGTGCGGGAGTTTCTGGACCAGAAGTAGCGGAAAACGCGCTTTGGACCGAAGGGAAAGGGGCGTTTTCCATGGAAGAGCAACTGAAGGGCTTGGCGCTGCGGTATGAGGACCTGGAGGCCCAGCTCTCGGACCCGGCGGTGTAC
>CALWXI010000035.1 GCA_944385455.1 uncultured Oscillospiraceae bacterium
CGGTGACGTCCTTCCAGACTCCCGACGGGCTGTGGTGCCTGCTGCTGGCCGACGGCATGGGCAGCGGGGAGGCGGCCCGGAAGGAGTCCGCCCTCACATGCCGGCTGCTGCGCCAGTTCCTGGAGGCCGGGATCGAGCCGGAGGCCGCCCTCAAGACCCTCAACTCCGCCATGGCGCTGCGGGGGGCGGACACCGGAAGCTTCACCACCATCGACCTTTGCACCTGCCGGGCGGAGACAGGGGAGACCGCCTTCTACAAGTTCGGCGCCGCTCCCAGCTATCTGAAAAAGGGAGGCACGGTGCGGCGGGTCAGCGGCGGAAGCCTGCCCGCGGGGCTGCGGGGAGCGCCGGCGGCGCCGGACGTGACCCGGGTCGCGCTGGAGCCGGGGAGCTTCGCGGTGATGATCAGCGACGGCGTGGCGGACCCGGGCCGGGACGAGTGGCTGGAAAACCTCCTGGCCGGCTGGGACGGAGAGGATCCCCAGGCCCTGGCCGGCCTGATTCTCTCGGAGAGCATCCGGCGGGAGCACCTGCAGGACGACTGCGGCATCCAGGTGCTCTACCGGGAGAGCACGGAAAAAAACGGGCTGACGGCAGTATAATTTTCCCGGCGGCGCGGCACAATGGAGATATGGACAAGGAGGCGTGAGACGGATGGTGAAAGGCATTTCCAGAAGAGTGGTGGTGGTGGAGTCTCCGGACCGGCGGCTGTTTGAACAGGCGATCTTCATCGTGCGCAACGACGCCGCCGGGGAGGGCGTCACCGCCCGGCAGCTGGTGGAGGAGGCCCGCCGGGTGGCCCGCAGCTGCGCGGGGACCCGGCGGGGCCCGATAGGCCGGGTGCGGCGGGCGCTGTATCCGGCGGCGTACACCCTGCTGGGGGCGGGCGGCATCGGCCTCATCTGGCTGGCGGTGACGCTGGTATAGCGGACAAGGGAAGCACGGCCCAGGGCGGCCGCGCTTCCCCCTTTTGCACCACAGGCGGGGAAATTTTTTCGGGCGCTTGCACATGGACGGGCGCCATGATAAAATAACATGAATCTGTGCGGCCCGCATTTTGTGTGAGGGAGAGGATCGGCTTATGAGGAATACCATCGCGCCGGAGAGCTGGAAGCAGGACCTGCCCGCCTTCCGGGAGAAGACCGCGGCGTTTTACGCCGGAGAGCTGGACAAGGCGGCCTACAAGGGCTTTTCCGGCCTGTACGGCAGCTATGCCCAGAAGGGCGGCAAGGCCAGCATGCTGCGCCTGCGGATGACCGCGGGGCGCCTCACCCGGGAAAAGCTGGCCTTTGTGGCCAGGGCCATCCGCGCCTATCCGGTGCCCCGGGCTCACTTTACGACCTGCCAGACCGTCCAGTTCCACGATCTGAACCAGGAGGCGGTGTGCGGCATCATGGAGCAGGCCCTGGACGCGGGCATCGTCACCATGGGCGGCGGCGGGGACTTCCCCCGCAACGTCATGTGCCCGCCGCTGTCCGGTTTGGAGGAGGGCGAGTATTTTGACGTGATGCCCTGGGCGGAGGCCGCGGGCGAGTACCTGATGCACTTCATCAGGGCCGAGAAGATGCCCCGGAAGCTGAAGGTGTGCTTCTCCAACTCTCCCGCCAACGTGACCCACGCCACCTACCGGGACCTGGGCTTCGCGGCCCGGCCCGATGGTACCTTCGACGTGTACAGCGCCGGCGGCCTGGGCAACAACCCCCGCTTCGGCGTGAAGGTGGCGGAAGGTGTGGAGCCTTCCAGGATCCTCTATTACATCAAGGCCATGTGGCTGACTTTCCGCGCCTACGGCAACTATGAAAACCGGGGCAGGGCCCGCACCCGCTACATGCAGGATGCCTGCGGCGGGCCGGAGGGCTACGCCCGGGCCTACAGCGAAAAGCTGGCGGAGGTGCTGGCCTCCGGCGAGGATCTGGACCTCACCGTGGCGCCCCGGACAGTGGACAAGCCCGGTGACGGCACCACCGTGGAGGATCCCCGGGTGGTGCGTCAGAAGCAGCCGGGGCTGCACGCCGTGCTGTGGCACCCCATCGGCGGCCAGCCGGACCTGGAGACCCTCTGTGCCCTCAGCGACGCCATCGCCGGCATGCCGGAGGTGGAGCTGCGGCTGACCCCCGACGAGGCGGTCTATATCGTCAACCTCACCGGCGCCGAGGCCCGGAAGATCCTGGAGCTGACGGCGGACGGCGCCCGGACGCTGTTTGAGACCTCCGTCAGCTGCATCGGCGGCGCCACCTGTCAGGTGGGCATGCGGGACTCTCAGGCGCTGCTGCGCGCTTGTGTGGCGGCGGCGCGGGAGGCCGGCCTGCCCGACGGCGCCCTGCCGCGGATCCACATCTCCGGCTGTCCCTCCTCCTGCGGGACCCATCAGACCGGCGCCCTGGGCTTCCGGGGAGCCTCCAAGATGGTGGACGGCGCGCCCAAGGCGGCGTTCATCCTGTTTGTGGACGGAGAGAGCCGCCAGGGCGGCGAGGCCATGGGCCGGGAGGCGGGAGCCATGCTGGAAGAGGAGATCCCCGCCTTCCTGGTGGAGCTGGGCCGCACGGTGGCGGCCAGCGGCATGGACTATGCCGCCTGGAACCGGGCCAACCCCGGCGCCGTGGAGGCGCTGGCGCTCCGGTATATGTAAGGGACAAAAAATGTCCGGCCTTTTGGCCGGACATTTTTTATGTCTGCTGGGAGACGGAAAAATAGCGGCGGGCGGCGTCCGCGTCGGCGGCGATCTGGGCCTTCAGGGCGTCCAGAGAGTCGAAACGGACCTCGTCCCGGATGTGATCGAAGAACTCCAGCCGCAGCCGCCTGCCGTACAGATCCCCCTGAAAATCCAGGAGGCACGCCTCCACTGTCACGTCGGCGCCGTTGTTCACGGTGGGCCGGGTGCCCACGTTGGTGACGGCTGCGTAGGACGAGCCGTCCTCCAGGGTGACCCGGGTGGCGTAGACGCCGTGGCTGGGCACCAGCACGTGGGGCGGGATCTGCAGGTTGGCGGTGGGAAAGAGGCGGGAAGAGCCGATGCCCCGGCCGTGGCGGACGGTGCCCGTCAGCATGTGGGGGTGGCCCAGAAAGCGGTTGGCCCGGCCGATCTGCCCCAGCTCCACCAGGCGGCGGATGTAGGTGGAGCTGACGGTGATGCCGCCCACCTCCACCTTGGGGATGATATCGCAGCCCAGCCCCAGCTCCCGGCACTTTTCCATCAGCAGCTCCGGAGAGCCCTGGTTCTTGTGGCCGAAGTGGTGGTCGTGGCCCGCCACCAGGTGCACGGCCCGGTAGCGCCCCACCAGGATGCGGGTGACGAACTCGTCCCAGGCGGTGGTCATCATCTCGCGGTCGAAGGGGACCATGATGACCTCCCGGATGCCGTAAAGCCGCCGCACCAGCTCCCGCCGGTCCTCGGGGGAGTTGATGAGGGGGCAGGGCTGCCCGGTGATGACCTCCTTGGGCGGACGGTCAAAGGTGAATACCGCCGGGGTGACGCCCCGGGCGGCGGCCTCCTCCGCCGTGCGCCGCAGCAGCGCGGCGTGGCCCAGGTGGACGCCGTCGAAGAAGCCCAGGGCGATGACTTTTTCCTTGATGGACATGGCATTACGCTCCAAAGAAATTCTTGATGGATGTCAGCGTGCCGCCCGCGGCGCGGGAGAGGCACAGAAACGTCCGGTCGCGGCCGTAAATGCGGTAGACGCCGTCGGGGACGCCCGGCATGGTGACGGGATTGCCGCAGCGCACCCGCTTTTCCGCCTTGTCCGACGGCAAAAGCAGGACGGGGGCGTCCGAAAAGAGACTGTCCGCGGGCAGCAGCAGACGCTCCCCCTGCCGCTGCACCTCCTCCAGCGTCATCGCCTGGCTTTCGGTGAACCCGGCGGCCATGGTGCGCCGCAGGCTGTACATGGCGCCGCCGCAGCCCAGGGCCGCGCCGATGTCGTGACAGAGGGTCCGGATGTAGGTGCCCTTGGAGCACCGGCAGCGCAGAAGGAAGTCCGTTTCGCTCGCCTGCTCCAGAAGCTCCAGGCGGAAGATCGTGACAGGGCGGGGCTTCCGCGCCACCTCCCGGCCCTTCCGGGCCAGCTCGTAGAGCTTCTGCCCCTGGATCTTGATGGCGGAGTACATGGGCGGGATCTGCTCCTGCGGCCCGGTGAAGCGGGGCAGCAGGGCCTCCAGGTCTTCCCGGGAGACCGTCACCGGATGCTCCTCCAGCACGCGGCCGGTGATGTCCTGGGTGTCCGTCACCTGGCCCAGCCGCAGCCCGGCCACATACTCTTTTTCTCCGTTTTCCGCGAATTCCACCGCCCGGGTGGCCTGTCCCACGAACACCGGCAGCACACCGGTGGCCATGGGGTCCAATGTGCCGCCGTGGCCAATGCGCCGCTCTCCCAGGATGCCCCGGAGCTTGGCGCACACGTCCATGCTGGTCCAGCCGGCGGGCTTGTCGATGATGAGGATTCCGTTTGGCATGGCGTCACCTTACAGCCGGCAGTCCGGCACGATGCGGCCGATGGCCTCCAGGATCCGGGCCCGGGCGGATGCCCGGCTGCCCAGCACGGTGCAGCCCGCGGCGGCGGCGTGGCCCCCGCCGCCCAGAAGGCGGCAGACCTCCGTGGCGTGGACCCGCGCGCCGGTGCGCAGAGAGAGCTTCCAGACTCCGCTTTGCAGCTCCCGCATGGTGACGGCGCAGTCCACGCCCTGGATCTGGGGCCCCAGGGCGGAGAGGTCCTCGGCGTCGCTCTCCGTGGCTTGGAACCGCTCCATCAGGGACTGGGGCACAGACAGCACGGCGATGCGGCCGTCGTCGTAGAACTCCGCCTGGTCCATCATGGCGCCCTCCAGCTGCATCCGTTTGCGGCTTTTGGTGCGGAAGAGCACCTTGTTGACGGACTGGTAGTCGATGCCGGTGCGCATCAGCGCCGCCGCCACGGCGTGGGTGTGGGGAGTGGTGTTGGCGTAGGCGAAGCACCCGGTGTCCGTGGACACCGCCACGTACAGCGGCAGCGCCGCCTCCGGGGTGATGGGGCCCAGGCGGGCCAGGATATCGTAAATCAGCTCGCCGCAGGCGGCGGCCTCCGGCCGGACGATGTTGGCCTTCCCGAAGTGCTCGAAGGATGGGTGATGGTCGATGGCCAGGTCCACCCGGTCCTGGTAGGGCAGGGCGTTTTCCGGAAACAGGGAGGTGGTAGCGATGTCGGCGGACACCACCGCCTCCGGCTGGAAATCCTCCGGCGCGGCATAGGGCGCGGCGTAGGGGGCGGTGGTCTCCGTGAGGCCGGGGTTGGGCAGGAGGTACGCCGTCCTGCCCAGGGCCCGCAGCCCCGCGCACAGCGCGGCGGCACAGCCCACAGTGTCCCCGTCGGGCCGGATGTGGGTCAGAATCAGCACATTGTCAAAGGTCCGCAGCAGGGCGGCAGTCTCTTCCACCGTCAGCATGCGCCGTCCTCCTCCGTGCCGCCCCGGGCCTCGTCGGCCCGCTCCACCTGCCGCAGCACCTCCAGAATATGGGCGCCGTGCTGGATGGAGTCGTCGGGAAGGAACTGCAGCTCCGGGGTGTAGCGCAGCTGCAGGGCCTGTCCCAGCTCCCGGCGCAGGAAGCCGGCGGCGGATTTCAGGCCCTTGAGGGCGTCCTTCTCCCGGGTCTTGTCCAGGACGCTGACGTATACCCGGGCATAGCGCAGGTCCCCGGTGGTGTCCACCCGGGTGATGGAAACCATGCCTACCTGGGAGACCCGGGGGTCTTTCAGGCGGCGGAGCTGATCGCTGAGCTCCCGCTGGATTTCCTCGTTGATGCGGCCGATTCGATTGCTGGGCATGAATAGGCCTCCTTTCTAGGCTGTATGGGGACGCCGGGAAACGGCGTCTCCCGCGGACAGGGGCGGGCGAATCGCCCGCCCCCGGTGTCGTTAGGTCCTGCGGAGGACCCGCCCCTCAGCGGGGGATCTCCTCCATGGTGTAGCCCTCAATGATGTCGCCTTCCTTGATGTCGTTGAACTTCTCCACGGTCATGCCGCACTCGTAGTTCTCCGCCACTTCCTTGGCGTCGTCCTTGAAGCGCTTCAGAGAGGCCAGCTGGCCCTCGTGGATCACGATGCCGTCCCGGACCACCCGCACGGAGCAGGCCCGGACGATCCTGCCGTCCTGGACGTAGCAGCCGGCCACGGTGCCCACGCCGGAGACCTTATAGGTCTTGCGGACCTCGGCGTGGCCCAGGACCACCTCCCGGAACTTGGGCGCCAGCATGCCCTTCATGGCGGCTTCGATCTCGTCGATGCAGTCGTAGATCACGCGGTACATCCGCATGTCCACGTTCTGCCGGACGGCGCCGTCCCGGGCGGCGGCGTCCGGCCGGACGTTGAAGCCCACGATGATGGCGTTGGAGGAGGCGGCCAGCATGACGTCGGATTCGTTGATGGCGCCCACGCCGCCGTGGATCACCCGGACGTTGACCTCGTCGTTGGAGAGCTTCTCCAGAGAGGCCTTCACGGCCTCCACGCTGCCCTGGACGTCGGCCTTGACGATCAGGGCCAGCTCCTTGCGCTCGCCGGCCTGGATCTGGTCGAACAGGTTCTCCAGGGACACCTTCTGCACCGGCGCCGCGGCCTTGGCCTTTTCTTCGGCCTTGCGCTGCTCCACCAGCTCCCGGGCCATGCGCTCGTCGGCCACGGCGAAGAAGGGGCTGCCGGCGGAGGGGGCCTCGCTGAGGCCCGCGATCTCCACGGGGACGGAGGGACCGGCCTGGGTGAGGCGGGCGCCCTTGTAGTCGGTCATGGTGCGCACGCGGCCCACGGCGGTGCCGGCGATGATGATGTCGCCCTGCTTCAGGGTGCCGTTTTGCACCAGGAGGGTGGCCACGGGGCCGCGGCCCTTGTCCAGCCGGGCCTCGATGACGGTGCCCTGGCCGGCGCGGTTGGGGTTGGCCTTGAGCTCCTCCATCTCGGCGGTGAGGGTGACCATCTCCAGGAGGTTTTCGATGCCGATGTGCTTCTTGGCGGAGATCTTGCAGCAGATGGTCTCGCCGCCCCATTCCTCGGGCACCAGGCCGTACTCGGTGAGCTGCTGCATCACCCGGTCGGGGTTGGCGTTTTCCTTGTCGATCTTGTTGACGGCCACGATGATGGGGATGTTGGCCGCCTTGGCGTGGTTGATGGACTCCACGGTCTGGGGCATGATGCCATCATCCGCCGCCACCATGAGGATGGCGATGTCGGTGATCATGGCGCCCCGGGCGCGCATGGAGGTGAAGGCCTCGTGGCCGGGGGTGTCCAGGAAGGTGATGGGCTTGCCGTTCACCTGGACCTGGTAGGCGCCGATGTGCTGGGTGATGCCGCCGGCCTCGCCGGCAGCCACGGAGGTGTTGCGGATGGTGTCCAGCAGGGAGGTCTTGCCGTGGTCCACGTGGCCCATGACCACCACCACGGGGGCCCGGGGCACCAGTTCCTCCGGCTTATCCTCATGGACGTCGATGAGCTTTTCCTCAATGGTCACCACGACTTCCTTTTCCACCTTGCAGCCCATCTCCTCGGCGATGATGGCGGCGGTGTCGAAGTCGATGAGCTGGCTCAAAGAGGCCATGACGCCGTTTTTCATCAGGCACTTGACCACCTCGGCTCCGGTCTTCTTCATCCGGCTGGCCAGCTCGCCCACGGAGATCTCGTCGGGGATCTGGACCTTGACGGGGGCCTTCTTGGCGATCTCCAGCTGGAGGCGGCGCATCCGCTCGGCCTCGTCCTGCCTGCGCTTGTTGGAGAAGGTGGGGGCGCCCCGGCGCTGGCTGCTGCGGAACTTTTCCTTGCCGCCCTTTTGCTGCATCCGGGCCGCGCGCTCGCCGCCCAGAGTCTCCAGGCGCTCGTCGTACTTGGCCAGGTTCACGTCGCCGCCCTTGCGGGTGTCCACGATCTTTTTCTGAGGCACCCGGGTGGCGGGCTGAGCGGGCTTGGACGCGCCGCCCTGCTGCTGGGCCGCCGGCTTGGCGCCGCCGCTCTGGGCGGCGGACTGCTGGGCGGGCCTGCTCTCCGCCTTGGCGGGAGCGGGCTTGGCCTCCGCCTTGGCCTGGGCGGCCTCGGCGTAGATCGCCTGGATGCCGGAGACCTGATTGTGCTGCGTCAGATAGTCGAAGATGACGGACAGCTCGTGGTCGTTGAGGACCTGCATGTGGTTCTTCGGCGCGGCCACATACTTGGTGAGAATTTCCGTGATGGTCTTGGTGGGAAGGCCGAAGTCCTTGGCCACCTCATGGACCCTGTATTTTTCAATACCCAATCAAAACACCTCTTATGCTCCAACCCGGAGGCTGGGAAAATTTTTATGCATCCGCCGGACCCGTCCGCTTCTTCCGGAAGGAGCCCTTGCCCTTTTTCACAGGGCGGCTGTGGGCGTATGGCGAAGCCTTTTTGCGGGCCGCGCGGTCCGTCCGGGGCGGGCGGGGCCCCTGGGAGGATTTCCGGGGCTGTTTCCGGGGTTCCTCCGGCTGGGGAGGGGGGGAGGCGGGCTTGCTCTTGCCGCGGCGGACGTTCTTCTCATGAGCCAGCTGCTCCTGCCGGCGCTCCGCCGCGCGGCGGGCCTTGAGCTCCAGGCGCCGGGCGCTTTCCGCATACGTATCCGGGTCCGCCTCCGCCAGGCGCTGTACCAGGGCGGCGGCCAGCCCCACGTCGGTGACGGCGGCCACGGCCACGGAGGTCCGGCCCACCGCCCGGCCCAGCACGTCCTTGGGGTAGGGCACGCGGATCCACAGGCACTGGCCCGCGTCCGCAAAGTGCTGCACCCGGCGGCGGGTGTTGTCCGAGGCGTCGGCGGCCAGCAGCAGCACCCGGGCGTCCCGGGCGCGGGCGGCGGCCTCCACCGGCTCCTCGCCCACCGCCAGCCGTCCTCCCCGCAGGCAGAGGCCGATCAGGGAGAGGATGCGGTCGTCAGACATGGCGCTCACCCCGCAGCTCCGCCTCCATGGCGTCGTATACCTCCGCCGGGATGGCGGCCTCAAAGGCCCGTTCCAGGGCCCGGGACTTCCGGGCCTTCTGGAGGCAGGCCACGTCGTGGCACACATAGGCGCCCCGGCCGGGCTTCTTCCCGCCGAAATCCAGGCTGACCGTCCCCTCCGGGGACTTCACCACCCGCAAAAGCGCCTTTTTGTCCTTCATTTCCCGGCAGCCCACGCACTGCCGCTGGGGGATCTTCTTCACTTTCGGCATGTCACAGGCCGCCTTTCCAAAGTTATTCCCCGTCCGCGGGGGCGGCATCCGCCGCCGCCGCGCTCTCCGGGAGGGCGTCGTCCGCCTCCTGGTAGCTCTGGGGCTTGATGTCGATCTTGTAGCCGGTGAGCCGGGCCGCCAGGCGGGCGTTCTGGCCCTCCTTGCCGATGGCCAGGGACAGCTGATCGTCCGGCACCAGCACGCGGCAGGCCTTGCCCTCGTCGGCCATCCACACGTCCGTGACGTCCGCGGGAGCCAGGGCGGCGGCGATGAACTGCGCGGGGTCCTCGCTGTACTTGATGATGTCGATCTTCTCGCCCCGGAGCTCCTCCACGATGGCGGCCACACGGGCGCCCTTGGGGCCCACGCACGCGCCGATGGGATCCACGTTCTCGTCGTTGGACCACACGGCCATCTTGGTGCGGCTGCCCGCCTCCCGGGCGATGGACTTGACCTCCACGGTGCCGTCATAGATCTCGGGGACCTCCAGCTCGAAAAGCCGCTTCACCAGGCCCGGATGGGTCCGGGAGATCAGCACCTGGGGCCCCCGGGTCAGGCGGCGGACGTCCACCACGTAGACCTTGATGTGCATGCCCTCCTCCAGCTCCTCGCCGGGGACCTGCTCGCCGGCCATCAGCAGCGCCTCGGTGGATTCGGTGCCGGTGCCGATGCGCAGGGAGACGTTTCCGTTGCGGGGGTCGATGCGGGTGACCACGCCGGTGAGGATCTCGTGCTGCTTGGAGTTGAACTCATCGTAGACCATGCCCCGCTCGGCCTCCCGCAGGCCCTGGATGATGACCTGCTTGCCGTTGCCGGCGGCGATGCGGCCGAACTCCACGTTGTCCACGGGGATGTTCACGATGTCGCCGATCTCATACTTGGCGGAGAGGGCCTTGGCCTCGGCCAGGGTCATCTCGTTGCCGGGGTCCACATAGTCCTCCTCGTCCACCACGGTCTTCTGGACGAACATCTTCAGCGTCTGATGCTCCTCGTCGGCCTCCACGATGACGTTCTCCACGCCCTCGTGGTCCCGCTTGTAGGCGGTGGTCACCGCCTGGATGATCTTGCCCATCATGAAGGACTGGGGGATGCCCCGCTCCTTTTCCAGCATTGCCACGGCGGCGAAGATCTCCGCGGGATTCATGCCCGCAGGCTCCTTCTGCTTTTTGCCTTTCATCAGTGATTCTCCTTATACTAAAATACAGCTTGCCCGCCGGCGCCCCGCAGGGCGGCGGGCCTCAGAATTCCACGCGCAGGCGCACCAGCGCCACATCTTTTTTCTCAAAGGTCAGCTCCCGGCCGCCCACCGTGACGGTGACGGCGCCGGTGGTCTCGTCATACCCCTTCAGATGACCGGCGAACTCCTTGCGGCCGTCCAGGCTGCGGTAGAGCTTCACCAGCACGGGGCTGCCCAGATAGCGGGCAAAGTCGCCGGGACGCTTCAGCGCCCGCTCCGCCCCGGCGGAGCCCACCTCCAGGGTGTAGCTGCCCTCGATGGGGTCCGCCTCGTCCAGCAGGTCGCTGAGCTTGCGGGAGACGGCCTCGCAGTCCAGGATGTCCACGCCGCCCTCCTTGTCCAGCAGCACCCGCAGATACCAGGTGCCCGCCTCCTTGACGTATTCCACGTCCCAGAGGGTGCATCCGGCCTCCGCGATGGCGGGAGCGGCCAGCTCGGCAGTGAGTTCCGTGATCTTTTTCATGGAAATTCCCTCCCTTCCGTTGCGGTGTTTACAGGTTTGACCGATGGAAAAAGGCCAACAAAAAGAGCGGACCATGGGTCCACTCCTCTGCTTACACGTTCTAACATATGCAAATATACCACAGAATATGAGAGAGCGCAAGGCTTTTGTGCCATAAAAATGAAGAATTTTCCGCCTTTTTCCCGGTGAACCTGCACGAAAAGGGAAACGGGGGCCGTCCGCCCCCGTTTCACCGCCGGCGCAGCGCCCGCAGCAGGCACGCGCACAAAAACAGCGCCAGATTGGCCGCCACCACGGACGCCCCCACCGGCGTGGACCATACCCAGGAGGCGGTGAGCCCCCCGCAGAAGCACACCACCGACGATGCCGCCGCGCATATCACCACGCCCCGGAAGCTCTTGAACAGCCGCATGGCCGTCAGGGCGGGGAAGATCACCAGGGAGGAGATCAGCATGGCGCCCATCATCCGCATCCCCAGCACGATGGTCAGCGCCGTCAGCACCGCCAGCAGGGTGTTGTACCGGTCCACCCGCAGCCCCGTGGCCCGGGAGAAGCTCTCGTCGAAGGTGACGGCGAAGAGCTTGTGGTAAAAGAGGATGAACAGCACCAGCACCGCCGCGCACACCCCGGCGGAAAGGTACACATCCGCCTCCGTCATGGCCAGCACGCTGCCGAACATGTAGTTGTCCACGTCGGTGGTCATGCCGGTGGTGCGGGAGATCACCAGGATGCCCAGGGCCAGGGCGGAGGCGCTGGTGGCGGCGATGGCGGCGTCGCTGTTCCAGTGGGGGCGGCTGGCCATGCGCAGCAGCAGAAAGGCCGCCAGGATCACCACGGGGATGGAGAAGTACAGCGGGGTCACTCCCAGAGCCACCGCCACCGCCAGGGCCCCGAAGGACACGTGGGACAATCCGTCGCCGATCATGGAGTAGCGCTTGAGCACCAGGGACACCCCCAGAAGCGCCGCACACAGGCTCACCAGCACGCCGGCGATGAGGGCCCGCTGCATGAAGGGCCAGGACAACATCTCAAGAATGCTCATGCTTCCTCCTCCCGGAACCGCCGCCCCTGGGGGGAGGCGAGATAGTCCGCCGCGGTGCCGCAGAAATAGCTGCTGCGGCCGATGTGCAGCACCGTGCGGGCGCCCCGCAGGGCGGTCTTGAGGTCGTGGGTGACCATCACCACCGCCATGCCCTCCTTCTCGTTGAGGTAGGAGAGGATCTTGTAGAGATCCTGGGCGGCGGCGGGGTCCAGGCCGGTGATGGGCTCATCCAGGATCAGCAGGGAGCTGGCGGCGCACAGCGCCCGGGCCAGCAGCACCCGCTGCTGCTGGCCGCCGGACAGGTCCCGGTAGCACTGGTCCTTCAGCTCCAGGATCCCCAGCTTGCCCATGTTCATCAGCGCCCGGGACTTTTGGGCGCCGGAGTAGAAAAAGCGCATCCCCCTGCCGTTGAGACACCCGGAGAGCACCACCTCCGACACCGTGGCGGGGAAGTCCCGCTGGGCCCGGGTCTGCTGGGGCAGATATCCCACCGCGCCCCGGCGCAGCTCCCCGGCCCGCCAGATCTCCCCCTGCTGGGGGGCCAGCAGGCCCAGCAGGCCCCGCAGCAGGGTGGACTTGCCGGAGCCGTTGTCGCCCACGATACAGAGGTAGTCTCCCGCCCGGATGGTGAGGTCCAGGTGGGTGAGGACGCTCTGGCCCTCGTAGCCCAGGGACACGTCCCGGCAGACGATGAGTTCACGTGGCTTCATGGCGTTCCTCCTGTTCCGCGCAGACGCTGCACACGCCGGTGAGCACCGTGCGCCGGGGGTCGATGCGGAAGCGGTGCTCCGACTCCAGGTGGTCGCACAGTCCCCGCAGATGGCCACAGTCCAGATGGACCATCCGGCCGCAGCGCTCGCACCGCAGCAAAAAGCAGTCCCGGTGCTCCCGGTCCTGCAGGGGGCAGTACTGGTAGAACGCCCCCTCCTCCGTGTGGACCTTGTGGACCAGCCCCGCCTGCTCCAGCTTCTCCAGCTGGCGGTACACCGTGGCCAGCCCCACCGGACTGCCGCTTTGCCGCAGCTGCGCCGTCAGCGCGGCGGCGGTGAGGCACTCCCCGCCGCGCTCCGCCAGGCACTGCAGCACCGCCTGCTGCTGTTTCGTACTGTATGACATGGCGATGCCTCCCATGTGAATTTGAAAATCGTTTTCATATTATATGCGATCCATAAAAAATGTCAAGACCGGTTGCGAAAAAGCGGGGAATGGGGTATGGTAAGAGCAAGGATTGCGTGATCATGCGCAGGAAAAAAGGAGAGAAACATGAAGGCTTCATTGGTGATCATGGCCGCGGGACTGGGCTCCCGGTACGGCGGCAGCAAGCAGGTGGACGGGATCGGCCCCAATGGGGAGATCCTGATGGAATACTCCATCCACGACGCCCTGCGGGCGGGCTTCAATAAAGTGGTGTTCATCATCAAACCGGAGATGGAGGAGATGATGCGCCGGCTGTGCGGGGACTATCTCGTCAAAAAGACTGCCCTGGACGGCAGTCCCGTGGAGGTGGCGTATGTGTTCCAGGACTTCTCCTCCGTGCCGGATTTTTACAAGATCCCGGCGGAGCGGACCAAGCCCTTCGGCACGGTTCACGCCCTGCTGTGCGCCGCGGATGCGGTGCACGAGCCCTGCTGCGTCATCAACGCGGACGACTACTACGGCATCGACGCCTACCGCACCATGTACGAGGCGCTGACGAAGCTCCCGGAGAAAGGCCGGGCCCTGATGGTGGGATATCTGCTGAAAAACACCGCCAGCCTCCACGGCACCGTGTCCCGGGGCGTGTGCACCGTGGATGGCGGCAAGCTGCAGCGGGTGCGGGAGGCGCTGAAGATCCAGCTCTATCCCGACGGCACGCTGCGGGATCTGGCGGAGGACCGGACGCTGGATCCGGACACCGTGGTGTCCATGAACTTCTGGGGCTTCGCCCCCAGCATCTTCCCGGCGCTCAAGGCGTATTTTGAGGAATTTCTGCGCAGCGAGGCCGGGGACAGCCTCAAGGCCGAGTGCCTGCTGCCGGTGATGGTGGACCACCAGATGCGCGCCGGCGATCTGGTGGTGGAGGTGCTCCACTCAGCGGACAAGTGGTTCGGCATGACCTACCGGGAGGACCGGGAGATCGTGCAGCAGGAGCTGCGCCGTCTCCATGACCAGGGGGTCTATCCCGCCAGCCTCCGGGCGTGAGCCGGGGAGCTGTGTCAAATTGATACTCTTTTTTAACTGTTTTGTTTCGACTTTTTCCGCCGGAGACCGTCTATAATAGTAGAAGAAAAAACCCACGGCCAAGAGGTAAAGACAGATGAGCGGAAAGCGGGAAAACAAACGAAGAAGGAGCCGCCTGCCGGGACTGGCGGCGCTGGTGTGCGTGCTGGCGGTGCTGATGTCGCCGAAGCCCGCCGACGCGGCCAACTCCCCGGTGGAGCAGCCCGCCGCGGTGCGCACCGCGGAGCACGCGGTGCCGTCTCCCGGGCCGGCGCGGACGCCGGAGCCGGCCCAGGCGCCGGAGCCGAAGATGCCGGAGGTGAAAATGCCGGAGGCGCCCGCGGCGGAGGCGGAGAGCGAATGGGCGCCGGTGCCGGAGGGCGAGGCGCAGGAGGATACATATTTCACCGACGCGGTCTTTCTGGGAGATTCCCGGACGGAGGGCTTTTCCCTGTACAGCGGTCTCAAGGAGGGCACGTATTTCTACGCCGTGGGCGCCACGGTGGAGTCCGTGTTCACCAAGGCCGTGTGGGAGCAGGAGGGGGGCAAGGTGCCGCTGCTGGACGCGGCGGCCGGCGTCTCCTGCGGGAAGATCTACGTGATGCTGGGCGTCAACGAGCTGGGCTGGAACAAGGTGGAGACCTTCACCGGCCAGTACGCCAAGGTCATCGACCGCCTCCGGGAGGACCATCCGGACGCGGAGGTGGTGATCCAGTCCATCCTGCCGGTGAGCGCCCGCCAGGATGCCAAGGGGACGTATGTGAACAACCAGCGCATCCGCACCTTCAACGAGGCCATCCTGGCCCTGGCGGAGGAAAAGGACTGCGCGTATGTGAACGTGGCGGAGGCGGTCACCGGGGAGGACGGCTGCCTGCGGCCGGAGCTGACCTCCGACGGCGTCCACCTCAACACCGCCGGCTGTAAGATCTGGCTGGACTATCTGCGCACCCATCCGGTGTGAACCGGAAAAACCCGCACCCGGGGCCCCGTGCCCCGGGTGCGTTTCGTTTCGGGGAACGTGCGGAAAGCCTTGACATCCGGAGCGGCGGCCCGTAAACTAGAGGTTGAGGACCGGTATTGCAGACGCGCGGGACGGGAGGGCCCGGGACCGGCCGGGAGCCCGCGAAGGGAGGAATCATATGGAAACGATCACGGACCTTATCAAAGATGTACCCATCCCCAGAATGGTCAGGATCCGCCAGAATTTCGACAAAAGCCATATCCCCGCGGAGGACCTGGCCCCCACGGTGACCCGGGAGCTGGACCGCCCCGAGATCGGCGGCAGGATCCTGCCGGGACAGAAGATCGCCATCACCTGCGGCAGCCGCGGCATCAGCCACTATGCCGTCATGGCCAAGGCCATGGTGGACTTCGTCAAGTCCAAGGGAGCCGAGCCTTACATCGTGGCCGCCATGGGCAGTCACGGCGGCGCCACCGCCCAGGGCCAGAGCCAGATCCTCCGGGACTACGGCATCACGGAGGAGGCCATGGGCTGCCCCATCAAGAGCTCCATGGAGACCGTGGAGATCGGTCTTTCCGGCGTGCGCCGTCAGCCGGTGCGCATCGACAAGTACGCCTCCGAGGCCGACGGCATTCTCCTTTTCAACCGGGTCAAGCCCCACACCTCCTTCCGGGGCCGGTATGAAAGCGGCCTGATGAAGATGATGGCCATCGGCCTGGGCAAGCAGCACGGCGCCGAGAACATCCACCACCAGAGCCCCGGCATCATGCACGAGCTGGTGGAGGAGTACGGCCGGGCCATCATGGACAACTGCCCCATCC
>CALWXI010000036.1 GCA_944385455.1 uncultured Oscillospiraceae bacterium
TGTTCGGCAACTGCATCTATACCTGCACGGAAGATGGCCTCCAGCGGGTGGATGTGGGGGAGAACATCGGCTGCGCGGTGCCCCGTGAACTGGGGGGCTGGGCGGCGGGCCTGCTGACGGGCTGGTACCTGGTGGACGGGAAAAGCGGCGAAAAGCGCCTTTTGTGCAACCCGGAGCCCAATCCCGCCACCCGCTGCAACGACGGCAAGGCCGACCCCTTCGGAAACCTCTGGATCGGCTGCATGAGCCGCAGCCTGGACTCCGGCGCGGGAGAGGCCCGGCCGGAGGCGGGACTGTACTGCATGGATACCAGGGGCGCGCTCCACACCATGCTCACGGGCCTGTATCTGGGCAACGGCCTGGCCTGGGACAACGGCGGCCGCACCTTCTACTACATCGACACCATGCGCCGCGATGTCCAGGTATTCGACTTCGATCCGGACACCGTGACCCTCTCCAACGGCCGGACGGCCTTTTCCGTCCCGGAGGAGCTGGGGCTGCCCGACGGTATGACCATCGACTGTCAGGGCAACCTCTGGATCGCCATGTTCGGCGGCGGCGCGGTGCTGAAGTTCGATTCCCGCACCGGAAAGGTGCTGGACCGGATCGACCTGCCCTGCCCCAACGTCACCTGTCCCTGCTTCGGCGGCGCGGATCTGGATGAGCTGTTCATCACCACCGGCGCTCAGGGCACGGACCTTTCCCGCTACCCGCTGGCCGGCAGCGTGTTCCGGGCAAAAGTGGGGGTCCCGGGCGCCCCCTCTTTTGTTTATCGCGGATAAAGGCGGCACACGGCGCCGGGCGGAACATCCCGTCCGGCGCCGCTTTTTTGGCAGGCGATTTCGCTTTCCGCCGGATTGATGGTTGCAAAGTCTGCGGGGTTGTGTTACACATAACATATGTAACATTCTTTTGCGTGAGAGGCATATTTGTGAGGATCAGTCAGGAAAAGCAAAAAAAGCTGGCATATGTGGCACGGCGGTACTATCTGGAGGACCAAAAGCAGAGCGACATTGCCCGGGAGCTGGGAGTATCCCGCCCGCTGGTCAGCCGGATGCTCACCGAGGCCCGGGAAATGGGTGTGGTGGAGATCGTGATCCATGAGCCGGGTGATCGAACGGCGGACCTGCTGGAGCGGCTGCGGAAATCCGCTGCGATCCGGGGAGGCGTGCTCATCAAGGACGGCGCGGACGAAGATGCCACCAATCAGCGGCTCTCCCAGGGGGCGGTCCAGCTGCTCCGGCAGATCGGCGCCCGCCGTCTGGGCGTGGGCTGGGGCTATCTCATCGGGCAGCTGGTCACCTGGCTGGAGGCGCATCCGCAGCCGGACAGCTCTGTTGCGGATATCTGCCCCCTGGTGGGCAATGCCAGCATCCCTGCCCGGAATTATCAGTCCAACGAGAATGTCCGCCTCATGGCCCAGCAGCTGGGGGCTGTGCCGCATTTCCTCTATCTGCCGGCCCTGCCGGACAGCCTGGAGGAGCAGCAGCTGCTGTGCTCCACGGAGATCTACCGTCAGATCCATCAGCAGTGGGAGTGGATGGATACGGCTCTGGTGAACATCGGGGATTATCCCTCCAGTCCGGACTTTGCCTCCCTGGTACGCTACGGCAGTCTGCTCCAGCAGCAGCATGCCTGCGGACGGATGCTGGTCTATTACTTCAATGAGGCCGGGACCATCATCCAGTCCGATCAGGACTTCGCCATCCAGATCCCGCTGGAGACGCTGCGGCGCTGCCCCAACATCATCGGCGTCTGCTCGGCAAACACCAGCGCCAAGGCCCTGCGGGGGGCCCTGCGCACCGGCATGTTTACCCATATCGTGGCCCGGGCGGCGCTGGCCCGTTCCCTGACGGAATGAAGTGTAACATATGTAACTGCCTTGGAGAGGATTCTTCTCCGGGGCAGTTCTTTTTATGCATATTTTTCATAAAATGATCTGTACTTGCCTGGGGCTTATGTAGAAAATGCGGCAAGAACCTTGACTGTGGTAACAGCTGGTGATACATTGGATGCACAAACGTAACAATGCGGAAGAGGGAGGTGACAGATATGACGAAGCAGGAGCTGGCGGCACGGCTGCAGAGCGCCTGTGCTGCGGTGACGGCGGCGGAGGCGGAGCTGACGGAGATCGACTCGAAATTCGGCGATGCGGATCATGGGTTGACCATGACCAAGATCGCCGGCGCCATTTCCGGCGCGGTGAAGGCGTCGGAGGGGGGCATCCAGGAGATGCTGGACGACGCGGCCATGGCGGTGCTGACCCTCAATGGCGGCAGCGCGGTCCCTCTGTGGAACACCTGGCTGGACGGGATGCAGGAGGCGGCGCCCGCCGGCGGCGAGATCGACGTGGCGGGCCTTCAGGCGGTGTTTGCCAAGGCACTGGAGGAGCTGGACGAGATGTCCGGGGCCAAGATCGGAGACAAGACGATGATGGACGCCCTGATCCCGGCCAGCGAGGCCATCGCGGCGTATGCCGGTGAGGATGCGGCGGGGCTGTTTGACGCGGCGGCCCAGGCCGCGGCGCAGGGCGCGGAGTCTACCCGGCAGTTCGTATCCAAATTCGGGCGGGCCAAGAGCTATGGAACCAAAACCATCGGGACCCCGGACGCCGGTGCCGTATCCATGGCCCGGTTTTTCCAGGGACTTGCCCAAGGATGAGATCTGCACCATCAAATTTTGAAATGGGAGATGCCGAAGATGAAAATGAAAAAGTTTATCAACGCTCCGGAGACCATCACCGACGAAGAGCTCGTCGGACTGGGTCTGGCCTATCCGGATATTCTGAAGGTGGACGGCCATCTGGTTATCAGCAAGGATCTGGAGACGGCCGACCGGGTCACCATCGTCACCTACGGCGGTTCCGGCCATGAGCCTGCCCAGGCGGGCTTTGTGGGCCGGGGCATGCTGGACGTTCAGGCGGTGGGCGACATCTTCGCCGCCCCCAACGGTCAGCTGGTGTTCGAGGCCATGAAGCTGGCCGACAAGGGCCACGGCGTACTTCTGCTGACGCTGAACTATGCCGGGGACCAGCTGGCCGGCAAGCAGGCCATGAAGCTGGCCCGGAAAGCGGGGCTCAACGTCCGCCAGGTGGTCACCGGAGAAGAGATCCAGTATGATCCAAACGGCGAGGACAACAAGCGGGGCCTGGCCGGCGCGGTGGCGCTGTATCACATCGCCGCGGCTGCCGCCCGGGAGGGCAGGAGTCTGGACGAGGTGGCGGAGCTGGCTCAGCGCTATGCCGACAACATGGCCTCCATCACCGTGAAATCCACGGATGCCACCCATCCCCAGAACGGCATGTCCTTCGGCGACCTGGGCGAGACGGATCTCATGGAGATCGGCGCCGGCCAGCACGGCGAGGGCGGCGGTGTCCGGGTGCCCATGATGTCCGCCAAGGAAACCGTGGCCACCGTGGCAGAGGCGCTGTGCCGGAATCTGGATCTGAAAGCCGGGGACAATGCGTTTGTCATGATCAACGGCTGCGGCGCCACCACCATGATGGAGATGCTGGTGCTGTTCAAGGATACCGTGGAGTTCCTGAAGGCCCGGGACATTCAGGTGGTGGGCAGCATGGTGGGTGAGATTCTCACCGTGCAGGAGGCCGCCGGATTCCAGATGAACATCGCCAAGTGGGATGAGGAGTGCCTGCGGCTGTGGAATACCCCCTGCCACACGCCCGCCTTCAGCAAGGAGTGAGCCATGGCGGATGCGATTGGAAACAAGGCCGCCAAGGATTATCATCTGGACGTGCCCGCCCCGGATCAGGGGTTTTTCGCAAAGGGCCTTGGCCACGGAGACTGGGGCGTGAAAAACCGCCTTTCCCGCCTCTTCAACCCGCAGAGCGGCAACACCGTGATGCTGGCCTTTGACCATGGATACATTATGGGTTCCACCGCGGGTCTGGAACGAATGGACGTCACCATTGCCCCCCTGTGCCAATACGCCGATGTGCTGATGGGCACCCGCGGCGCCATCCGCGCCTGCATTCCTCCCACCGTACACAACGCCATCTGCCTGCGGGCCACCCACGACGCCAGCGTCCTCATCGACGACATGAGCACCGGCAACGGTCTGGGCGCCGATATGGAGGCCGCCATCCGGATGAACGCCTCCGCCGTGGCCATGCAGTGCTTCATCGGCGGCGCGGGAGAGGCGCAGTCTCTGGAGAGCTTGTGCCGGGCCGTGGACGCCGGAGAGCGCTATGGCATCCCGGTGCTGGGTGTCACCGCCGTGGGCAAGGAGATGGCCCGGACCACGGAGTATTTCCTGCTGGCCACCCGGATCCTGGCGGAGCTGGGCGCCTCCTTCGTCAAGACCTACTACTGCGACCATTTCGAGAAGGTGGCGGCAGCCTGCCCGGTGCCGGTGGTCATCGCCGGAGGCAAGAAGCTTCCGGAAGACCAGGCCCTGACCATGGCCTACCGCGCCATCTCCGACGGCGCCCGGGGCGTGGACATGGGACGCAACATTTTCCAGAGCATCCACCCGGCGGCCATGTGCCAGGCGGTGGCAAAGATCGTCCACCAGGGCTTCACGGATCGGGAAGCCTATGAATTCTATCAGGAGCTGGCCAACGCATAAGCTTCCTCCGCGGAAGCACCGTACACACGGGATCAGGGATGCGGAGGCATCCCGTCTGTTGAAAAAAGGAGGACCTGAGATGTCTGCCACCTACATGCACATCGGTATCCCCATCACCAACCGCAAGCCTGGCATGGTCTACAACGAGGGCGCCAAGTTCTGGGTCAGCAATGTGGACGACTATGATTACAAGATCGAATACCTGAAATTCGAGGAGGGGACGCCCTTCCCGGAGGAGATCCATCGCAATCCCCATGTGGCCTATAAGGTGGACGATCTGGAAAAGTATGTGGCTGATGCCGACTCCGTGATCTGCGGCCCCATGGAGGCCAATGAAAAGGGAGACCGGCTGGCTTTCGTCTGGAAGGACGGCGCCATCCTGGAGCTCTACCAGGAGGCTTGACGGGAGAGCGTCATACGCGCGGGGACGGCGGAAGCCGTCCCCGCGTTGTTTCGCGTATGGGTTTGGGAGGATCGCGCCGAAAGGTTGAGTGGAACGCGGTGCGAAGAGGTGGGTACAGGTGCCCTGACTTTGACAGGAGTCGATTGAATTCCCGGAAAACGATTAAAAAATGAAATACCAAACAAAGTGTGAAATAAACAAAAAAGGACTGAAAAGATATGAAAATTGCGAATTGACGAGTAAGGAGGAAATTTGTATGCTGTTTACAAGAAATTCACAAAAGACTCGGAAGTGAGCAGATGGCGAGAACACGCGAATACAATATTTCGGCCCTCACCAAGACGCTGAAGATCATGGATTATCTTCTGGAGCATCCCGGCGCATCCTTTCCGGATATCTGTCAGGGCGTGGATGTTCCGAAATCCAGCTTGTATCAGATCCTGCAGGCACTCGATGCCAACCGCCTTGTGCGCAGGGATGCGGACAAGCGGTTCCACATTGGCTTCAGAACGTTTGAATACGGGCAGGCAGCCATCCGGGAACTGGATATCCGGCGGGCTGCCCATCCGATTTTAAAACAGCTGGCGGCAGCGACAAAACTCACCGTTCACCTGGGGATCTTGAACGAGGATCTGCGGGGGATCTTTTTGGATCGTATCGACGGTGCGAATTTCACCTTCACCCACACCCGGATCGGGGCGGAGATCCGCCTGGAAACCAGTGCCACTGGCCGGGCCCTGGTGTCGTGGCAGAGCGCGGCGCAGCGGAAGGCGCTGATCCACACACTGCGGTTTCCTCCGGAGAGCCCGCGGATCCGCTCTGCTGAGGAATACCTTCTGGAGTGCGAAGCTGCGGTGCGCCGGGGATATGCCATTGATGCGCAGGAGAGCCAGCCCAACATCAATGGAGTGGGCGTGCCGATCTACAATTATGCCGGAAGCGTCTGCGGAGCCATCGCCGTGGGCGGCTTGTATCAGGAGCTGGACCTGCAGGATTGCCGTGAAGCGGTGTCGCTCCTGCAAAGCGCGGCGGAGGCAATCTCGGTGGAAATGGGCAAGTCCCCTGACTGACGCGGATGGCGTCATCCAATGGAATTTTGCGCAAGGGCGGGATACCGCCCCTTGCGCATATTCAAAATACCAAAGTTTGTTTGTGATATCAAACTAAAAAGGGGCGATCAAAGTGGAAAAGTGGAGAAGCAAGGAAATGTGGCAGTCGCCGGATGCGGCTGGCGGGCGGACGACCTTCAAAACGGTAGGCCTGACGGATGAGGATTTCAAACGCCCCATCATCGGCATCGCCAACACCTGGGCGGAGATGGGGCCGGGACACTCCCACCTTCGGCAGATTGCGGAGGTGGTGAAGGCCGGTGTCTGGCAGGCCGGCGGTGTTCCCCTGGAGTTCGGCAACCTCGCGCAGTGTCCCAATCAGGTGGAGGGCTCTCACGGGATTCGCTACGATACCGCTACCCGGGATATCCTTTCATTTTCCATCGAGGCCTGTACGGAGCTGCACATGTTTGACGGACTGGTGATGATCGGGACCTGCGACAAGATCATCCCCGGCTTCCTGCTGGCGGCGGCCCGGCTGGATCTGCCCACCATCATTGTACCGGGCGGTTCCCAGAAGCCCGGCAGCTACAAGGGGAAGACGATCATGACGGACCTGCTCATGAGTGAGGGATATGCCTACAGCATGGGCAAGAGCAGCCTTTCCTATGAGGAACTCATTGAGATGGAGAACTGCATCTGCCCCTCCGCCGGCGCGTGCGCGGTGCTGGGAACGGCCAATACCGTTCAGTGCATGGCGGAGGCTATGGGAATGACGCTTCCCGGGGCGGGCACCGCGCCTGCGGTGTCCACCAAGCGCCTGGCCCTGGCCAAGGAATCCGGGCGGCAGATCGTGCGGCTGATTCGGGAGGGAATCTCCGCTCGGGATATCCTCAATGCCAAGAGCATCGAAAACGGGATTCGCGTGCTCCATGCCCTGGGCGGATCCACCAATACCATTATCCACATTCTGGCGCTGGCAAACGAATTGAATCTGCTGGATCAGATCAATCTGGACCTGATCGAAAAAATCGGAGAGACGATTCCCTGTATCACGGCAATTCAGCCCAGCGGTCCGTATACCGTGGGGGATCTGGACGAGGCCGGCGGCATTCAGGGCGTGATGAAGCGCCTGGAGGCACACTTGAATCTGGATTGCATGACGGTGAATTGCGCCACCGTGGGAGAAAATCTGGCCCGGGCAGAGGTGTACAACGCGGATATGATCCGGCCTTTGGAGAAACCTGTTTATGAGGGCGGATTGGCGGTGCTCAAAGGGAATCTGGCCAACAGCGCCATCGCCCGCCCCTCCATTCTTGCCAAGGAGATGCGGCACCATGTTGGGCCGGCAAGGGTGTTTGACTCCATGGAGGAGGCGGACGCCGGCATCCGCAAGGGACTGGTCAAGGAAGGAGACGTGGTGGTGGTCCGGTATGAGGGCCCCCGGGGCGGTCCGGGTACGACGGATATGCTCTCCGTGGTATGCAATCTGCAGGCCAGCGGCTTGTACAAAACGTGCTGCATGCTTACGGATGGAAAGGTCTCCGGTTTCGGACGCGCGCCCTATATCTGCAAGATTTCTCCCGAGGCGGCGGTGGGCGGTCCGCTGGCGCTTGTGAAAGACGGCGATCTCATTGAGTACGATATCGAGGGGAAGCGGCTGGATATCCATATTTCCGATGAGGAGATGGCCCGGAGAAGAGCGGAGTGGACGCCGCCGCCCTGCAGGGTTCACGACGGATACCTGAGCCTGTATGCCAAGCTGGGCAATCCTGTGGAAAAAGGCGCCGGGTTGGATCTGAAGATTTGAAGGCCCGGTGGAAAAATCAGAAAAGGAGAAGAAGATCATGAAAAAGAGATTGACCGCAATGGTTATGACCCTAGCGATGCTGCTGGCGCTGGCAAGCGGCTGCGGCGGCGAGACGGCTCCTGCGTCGGACGGCGAACAGCCGTCCGACAGCGGAGAGACGTATACCCTGAAGTTCGGACACGACAACAATACCGATGCCTCGTATCATGCCGGCGCCCTGGAGTTCCAGCGTCTGGTGGAAGAGCGGACGGACGGCCGGGTGCACATCGAGATTTTCCCCTCCGCCCAATTGGGAGACGAGGCGGCCCTGCTGGAAGGCGTCCGCATGGGGACGGTGGACTTTGCGCCCTGCGGCTGCTCCAATGCCGCGACGGTATTCCCCATGCTGGGGCTGTTCAGCGTCAGCTATCTTTTCCGGGATCAGGAGCACTTTGACGCCTGTGTGGCCAGCGACAGCGATGTGTACACCCGTGTGAAGGAGCTGGTGGCTGCGGAGGACAGCGGTGCCACCGTGGGCGGCATCTTTACCATCGGCAAGCGCAGTGTGATCAACTCCAAGCATCCCATTGTGGAGCCGGAGGACATGCAGGGGATCAAGCTGCGGGTGATGTCGTCCCCCATTGAGACCAAGGTCTGGTCCGCGCTGGGCGCCATGCCCACATCCATTGCAACCAGCGAGACTTACAGCGCCCTGCAGACCGGCGTGGTGGACGGCGCGGAAAACGCGCCCATCATTGTCTACAGCTGGAAGTTCCACGAGGTGGCGAAGTATTATTCCCTGACGGAGCATCAGTTCTTCATGTCCCCCGTGTTTGTCAGCGACAAGGTGGCCGAAAAGCTGCCGGAAGACCTGTATGGGATCGTAATGGAGTGCCTGGAGGAAGCCTGCGTCTATGAGCGGCAGGAGGACATCTCCATCAATGAGCAGGCGCTGGAGAATCTGGCGGCAGGCGGCTGCGAGATCAACGACGACGTGGACAAAGAGGCGTTCATGGAGATCCTGTCCCCCCTGCAGGACGAGGTGGCTGCGGAATATCAGGTGGAGGATGTGCTGCAGATGATCCGGGACAAGCTGTAAAAAGCACTGGAACGGGGTTGTTTGGGAAAGGAGGTTCCCGATGAGAAAACTGATGGAATTCATCAACGGTCTGGCCGGTTTGATGCTGGCGGTGTTCTTCGTGTTTGTCGGTTTGGATGTGTTTACCCGCAGTGTCCTGCACAATTCCATCACATGGCTGAGCGAGGGCAGCACCCTGTCATTCATCTGCATGGCTCTGCTGGCCAGCGCCGTAGGGTTCATTGACGACATCCATTACAAGGTCAGCGTTTTCCCCAAGCGGTTTGAGGAGCGGATTGAAAAATTCCTCTTTGTGGTGGAGATGGTGTCCGTATTGATTTTCGGCGCACTGCTGATCTATGAAGGACTTGTGTATGTGGCGTATTGCTCCAAGAGCTTTTCGCCGGCCCTGGGCATCCGAATGTCCTACCTCACCGCCATCATTCCGATCTGCGGAGCAGTGATTATCTTGGCGGTCATTTATCGGATCTATCTTTATGTGAAAGGAAATCCGTCGGGCGAAATCGAGAAAAAGGAGGATGAGGAGACATGAATGCTGCGGTGCTGCTGTTTGGCTCGTTCCTGCTGCTCTGCTTCCTGCGGGTGCCGGTGGCGGTGGCCCTGCTGCTTTCTGCGGTGCTGGCGGCGCTGAAAGAGGGTGTGGATCTGATCATCGTGGTCCAGCAGATCTGGCAGGGCCTGGACAGCTTTACGATGCTGGCCATCCCGCTGTTCCTGCTGGCGGGCACGTTTATGGAGTCCGGCGGGATTGTCAGCCGCATTGCAAAATTTGCGGATACCTGCGTGGGACACATTACGGGTTCCCTGGGGCATGTGGTCATTGTGTGCAACATGGTGCTGGCCGGCGTTTCCGGTTCGGCCACCGCGGATGCCGCGGCTGTGGGCGGTATGTTCATCCCCATGATGAAAAAGAACGGATACAGCGGGGAGCTGGCCTCGGCCATCAGCGCGGCGGCCGCCACCATGGGTCCCATTATCCCGCCCAGTCTGATCATGGTGGTGTACGCTTCCACCGCCGGCGTCTCCACGGGCGCGCTGTTTCTGGCCGGTGTGATCCCCGGGATCCTGGTGGGCCTGACTCAGATGATCATCGTTTACCGCACGGCCAAGAAGCAGAATCTCCTGGCTACCCACAAGCGGGCGCCGTTTTCCCAGGTGCTCAAGGACTTTTGGGGATGTCTGCCGGCGCTGCTGGTCCCCATCATCATCATTGTGGGGATCGTCGGCGGAATCTTCACCGCCACGGAGGCGACCATGGTGGCCGCGGTCTACTGCCTGATCGTGTCCATGTTCATCTACCGGACGATCCAACCCAAGGATCTGTTCCGCCTGTTCAAAACCGCGGCAGTCAGCTCGGCGCCGTGCCTGTTCTGCATTGCTTCCGCCAGCTTCTTCGGCTGGATGCTGGCATATCTGAACATCCCCAATATGCTGATGGGTGTGCTGTCTCCCTTCGTCCACGGAGAGCTCTCTTTGCTGCTGGTCTTTACGGTGCTGTTCATCATCATCGGGATGTTCATGGACGCGCTGCCGGCCATCGTCATTTTCTATCCCATCGTCAGCGCCATGGCGACTGCGACGAACAGCGACCCCATGCATGTGGCCATCGTGATCTCTCTGGTGCTGTGCTTCGGCCTCATGACGCCTCCCTACGGCATTACGCTGCTGCTCTCTTCGCAGATCGCGGGCGTTCGAAGCATGGATGCGGCAAAGCTGCTGTTCCCGTTCTACTTTGTGTTCCTGCTGATCGTGCTGGCGGTCATCTTCTTCCCGGAGCTGTCGCTGTTCATTCCGAAACTGCTGATGCCTGCGGCATTTTGAACGGAGGAAACGGGCATGGCGGGGACATGGAAAGGCAGACTGGAGATCCTTGGAAAGACAGAAGTGCTCGTCATCGGAAGCGGAGGGGCGGCCCTGCGGGCCGCTCTGTCCGCGGCGGAGCAGGGCGCGGCGGTCATTGTGCTGACCAAGGGCGTCTTTGGAAAGAGCGGCGCGACCTACTGCAGCGTGGCGGAGATCGGTGCGTTCAACGTACCGGACGGCGCCATTGATCCGGAAGACACACCGGATGTGTTTTATCAGGACATCATGGATGCCGCCCTGGGCATGGCGGATCCCCGCCTGGTCCGGATCCTGGCGGATGAGGCGATCGAGGCAAAGGAGTATCTGGAGCGCGGCGGGATGCAGTTCGCGCGGAAGAAAGACGGCGGATACATGGGGTATCGGGCGTGCTTTTCCAGCAGGGCCCGCTCTCATGTGGTGCAAAACCATTTTCAGCCCATCATGCACACGCTGCTGCGGCTTGCGGCACAAAGCCGGATCTCCGTGATGGAACACACTGCCGCGGTGGACCTCATCGTACAGGACGGGGCGTGCATTGGAGCATACGTCCTGCGGGACGGCACGGTTCAGGCGGTGCTGGCAAAGAGCGTGATCCTGGCCGCGGGTGGGGGAAGCACCCTTTTCCGGAGAAATCTTTATCCGGATACCATCACGGGAGACGGATACGCCATGGCGTGGCGTGCCGGTGCCCGCATGGAGAATATGGAATTCCTTCAGGCGGGAATCGGCCTTGCGTGGCCGCAGCCCAATCTGTTCGGAAATCAGCTGTGGCAGATGATGCCCCGGATCACCAATGGAGAGGGAGAGCGGTTTTTGGCCCGGTACGCCGGCGGCGCAGCCTCTGAGGCGGAGATCATTTCGAAGAAGGGCGGCCACTTTCCCTTCAGCACCCGGGACTGCTCCAAATATGTGGAGATCGCCGTCCAATCCGAGATCCGGCAGGGCCGTCCGACACCTCGCGGAAACGTATATCTGGATTTCCTGGAGGCCGATTTTTCGGAGATGTTTCGCCGGAATCCGGATTTCAAGGAAATCTGGCAGCTGACATACGATCGATTCCGGGAGCTGGGAGTGGACCTGTATCGGGAAAAGATTGAAATCGCCTGTTTTGCTCACGCCATCAACGGAGGTGTGCGGATCGACGCCCAGGGCGCGTCCACGGTCCCCGGTCTTTATGCCGCGGGCGAGATCGCCGCTGGCCCTCACGGCGCGGACCGTCTGGGAGGCAATATGGCGCTCACCTGTCAGGTGTTTGGAAAGCGGGCGGGCGCCGCGGCCGCGGCGTATGCCCGCGCCGTCGGGGAAAGCTGCATGCGGACAGAGACGGCGGAGCGGGAGCGGGAGCGGCTGCGCGGCTTTGGGAGTGTTTCCAGGGAGATGTGCCGGCGGCTGCTGGAGGAAGCGCAGGAGACCGCAGACCGAACTCTTTTGATCGTGCGGGACCAGGCAGGACTCCAGCAGTTCCTGAAAGAAAGCGATATGTGGCTGGAACAGCTGCGGACCGGGGACTCGGCGGATGACCGGGTGCCGCTGGAGGAATTGCTGTCTCTGGAGAGCCGGATCATCACCGGGCGCATGATCGCCATGGCTGCGCTGCGGCGCAGGGAGAGCCGCGGAAGCCACTTCCGAAGGGATTATCCCGTGGCGGACCCCGCGTTTGCGGCACCGTATGGGTTTTCCGCTGCCGATGCAAGACAGGGTGGGGAGTGATCCCAGCTCTACGTTCGGTTATTTCTTGTGATCATGCAGGCAGAAGGGATCTGCGGGACGCCGCTCCCGATGGCCAGGGTGATGCTCTTGCTTTGACAAAAACGCAGAAGGGGCCGGAGGCAGATGCCTCCGGCCCTTTTATCATACCTCCAGCCCGTAGCAGCGCAGGAGATACGGATCAATGCGGTAAAAATCCTGCACGTGCTGACAGATCAGATGCCGGGCCTGGGCCAGATCGTGGTTCCGGATGGCGGCCGTCAGGGGGCGATGGTGGTGGATCTGGGCCAGGCTGTGGGCGATATCGGTATATTGGGAGATCTGAATCAGGTGAATCTGCTGATAGAGAGCGTACTGCTGGCTCAGCAGCCGGTTGTTGCGGGACAGGCGGGTGATCTCCAGGTGAAAGTCCATGTCCGTCTGAATACGGCCATAGACGTCTCCCCGGGAAGCCGCCGTCTCACAGTCGCCGGCCATCTGCTCCAGATGGTCGAAGTCCGAGGCGCTTCCGTAATAGGCCGCCAGCTGCGCCGCCAGAATGTCCTGCACCATACGGACTGTGCCGATCTCCCGGATCTCTTCCTGGGTGAACTGCGTCACCGAGGCGCCCCGGTTGGCTCCGATGCGCACCAATCCCTCCGCCTCCAGGCGCCGCAGAGCATCATGGATGGGAGTGCGGCTGATGGACAGCCGGGATGCGATCTGCACTTCCGGGATCCGGGTTCCGGGCAGCAGTTCCATGTGGAGGATCATCTCCTTGATCTGCCGGTATGCCGCTTCGCTCTGGTTACTCATGGGGATACCTCCGATTGCATAAGATCCGATGCTTTAGTATACAATATCGCGTCTTTTCGGGTCAATGTATTTTTGCGCCAGGGCATCTCGGCGGTTTTCACAAGGAATACGGGCGGAGATTGTGGGAACCTCTGGAAATTCTACAACTGCCTTGACAGATTGCATGCATTAAAATATATTGTATGCAATTTAAGGCTGCGCATTTACGCCCGCACAGACAAAAGTGAGGGGGACGCCGGTCAGAGGGAGTGACGATTATGGCAGCGAAAATCGAGATCATGGACGGCAACCAGGCGGCGGCACACATCTCGTACGCGTTTACAGAGGTGGCGGGGATCTTTCCCATCACGCCCTCCTCGCCGATGGCGGAGTATGTGGACGAGTGGGCGGCCAACGGGAAGAAAAACCTGTTCGGTCAGCCGGTCCGGGTGGTGGAGATGCAGTCCGAGGGCGGCGCCGCCGGCACGGTGCACGGTTCCCTCCAGGCCGGCGCCCTGACCACCACTTATACCGCCTCCCAGGGACTTTTGCTGATGATCCCCAACATGTATAAGATCGCCGGGGAGATGCTGCCCGGGGTGTTCCACGTCTCCGCCCGGACGCTGTCGGTCCATGCCCTTTCCATCTTTGGGGACCACTCCGACGTCATGGGCGTCCGGCAGACGGGCTTTGCCCTGCTGGCATCCTCCTCGCCGCAGGAGGTCATGGATCTGGGCGCCGTGGCGCATCTGGCCGCCATCCACTGCCGGATGCCCTTCCTGCACTTTTTTGACGGCTTCCGCACCTCCCATGAGCTGCAGAAGATCGAGGCGCTGGATTACGAGGATCTGCGGCCGCTGGTGGATATGGATGCCCTCCGGGCTTTCCGGAGCCACTCCCTGAACCCCGAGCACCCCGCCACCCGGGGCACCACGGTGAATCCGGATATCTTCTTCCAGTGCCGGGAGGCCTGCAACGGAAAGGTTGCGGCCATTCCGGAGGCGGTGGAGCGCTATATGGCGGAGCTCGGCCGCATCACCGGCCGCGCATATCACCCCTTCGACTACTACGGCGCGCCGGACGCGGAGCGGGTGGTGGTGCTGATGGGTTCCGCCGCCCAGACCGCCCGGGAGACGGTGGACTACCTTGCCGCCCGGGGAGAGAAGGTGGGCCTGATCAACGTTCACCTGTACCGGCCCTTCTCGGCGGAGCATTTTGTCCAGGCCCTGCCGGGCACCTGCCGGAAGCTGGCGGTGCTGGACCGCACCAAGGAGCCGGGCGCCATGGGCGAGCCTCTCTATCAGGACGTGTGTGCCGTGTGCCGGCAGCGGCGCCTGGCGGTGGAGGTCGTGGGCGGCCGGTATGGTCTCAGTTCCAAGGACACTACCCCGGGCCAGCTCCTGGCGGTATTTGAGAACCTGAAGGCGGAGGAGCCCAGGCATGACTTCACCATCGGCATCGTGGATGATGTCACCCATACCTCTCTGCCGGTCGTGGAGATCGACACGGCGCCTGCCGGACAGACCAGCGCCGAGTTCTGGGGCATGGGCTCCGACGGCACCGTGGGCGCCAACAAAAACTCCATCAAGATCATCGGCCATGCCACCGATCTCTATTGTCAGGCGTACTTTGTCTACGACTCCAAGAAGTCCGGCGGCCTCACCCAGAGTCACCTGCGCTTCGGCAGGGCCCCCATCCGTGCGCCTTATCTCATCCCCGCGGCGGACTTCGTGGCCTGCCACACCCCTTCCTACGTCGGCAAGTATGATTTGGTGAAAAACCTCAAGGAAGGCGGCACCTTCCTGCTGAACTGTCCCTGGGACCCGGCGGAGCTGGGAGATCATCTCCCTGCCGCCATGAAGCGGGCGCTGGCGGAAAAGCATGCCAGGCTCTACACCATCGACGCCATCCGGATCGCCCGGGAGCTGGGGCTGGGCAGCCGTACCAATACCATTTTGCAGGCGGCCTTTTTCTCCCTGACCCGGGTGATCCCGCTGGACCAGGCGATTTCGGAAATGAAGGAGGCCATCCACGAGACCTATTACAAAAAGAGAGGCCAGGCGGTGGTGGATCGCAACAATGCCGCCGTGGACCGGGGACTCACGGAGCTGCGCGCGGTACCCATTCCGGACAGCTGGCTGGACGCCCGGGAGACCCCCCGGGAGGATCCTGCTCCCGCCTTTATCCGCGATGTGGTGGCGGTGATGAACCGCCAGGAGGGCGACGGCATCCCTGTGTCCGTCGTGGTGCGATACGGACTGGAGGACGGCACCTGGCCCGCGGGAACCTCCAAGTTCGAAAAGCGGGGAGCAGCCGTGGAGGTCCCGGAGTGGGACGGCGCCAAGTGTCTCCAGTGCAACCAGTGCGCCCTGGTCTGTCCCCATGCCGCCATCCGTCCCGTTCTGCTGAATGAGGCCGAGGAAGCCGGCAGGCCCGCCGGATTCAAAACTGTCCCCGCCAAGGGCATGAACGGCAAGTACACCTACCGCCTGCAGGTCTCTCCCTATGACTGCACCGGCTGCGGCAGCTGTGTGAACGTATGCCTGGCAAAGGAGGCGGCGCTGGCCATGCGGCCCCTGGAGAGCCAGCTGGACCAGGCGGACAGCTGGACCTACGCCGTGGAGACTGTCACCATCAAGGCGGACGCCGTCAGCGATAAGAGCGTGAAGGCCTCTCAGTTTGCCAGGCCCTACTTTGAGTTTTCCGGCGCCTGCGCCGGCTGCGGCGAGACGCCGTACATCAAGCTGGTGACCCAGCTGTTCGGGGAGCGGATGTACATCACCAACGCCTCCGGCTGCTCCTCCGCCTACGGCGGCTCCACCCCATCCTCCCCCTACTGCGCGGACTGCAGGGGACACGGTCCCGCCTGGGCCATGAGCCTCTTTGAGGACAACGCCGAGTATGCCTATGGCTATCTTCTGGGGCAGGACGCGGTGAAGCGGCAGCTCAAGGCCGCGGCGGCGGCTCTGGCGGAGCGGGGCACGGCGGCGGAGGCCTGCCGGGCGTATCTGGACAAGGCCGACGACGCGGCGGTCTCCTGTCAGGTCAGCGACGCGCTCCTGGCTGCCTTGGAGCACGACGGCAGCGCGGAAGCGGCGTTCATCCGGCAGAACCGGGAATATCTCACCAAGAAAAGCGTCTGGGCCTTCGGCGGCGACGGCTGGGCCTACGACATCGGCTACGGGGGTCTGGATCATGTGCTGGCCTCCGGCAGGGACATCAATGTGCTGGTGCTGGACACCGAGGTGTACTCCAACACCGGCGGACAGTCCTCCAAGGCCACGGCGGCCGGCGCCATCGCCAAGTTTTCCGCCGGCGGCAAGGAGATCCGGAAGAAGGACCTGGGCCTCATGGCCATGAGCTATGGCTACGTGTATGTGGCTCAGGTGGCCATGGGCGCCGATCCAAACCAGACGCTGAAGGCCATTCGGGAGGCGGAGGCCTATCCCGGCCCCTCCCTTGTGATCTGCTACTGTCCCTGCATCGAGCACGGCATGAAGGCCAGTATGGGATTGAGCCAGCTGGAGGAGAAGAAGGCTGTGGCGTGCGGCTACTGGCATCTGTACCGCTATGATCCCCGCCGGAAGGCAGAGGGGAAAAACCCCTTCCAGCTGGATTCCAAGGAGCCCGCCGGCGATTTCCGTCAGTTTCTGCTGGGGGAGAACCGCTATGCCTCCCTGCAGCTGGCTTTCCCGGAGAAGGCGGAGCGGCTCTATGAAAAAGCCGCCCGGGACGCCCGGGAGCGGTGGGAGAGCTATCGAAGACTGGCGGAGGGATCATAAAACCCATCCCTCCTGACAGGCGGAGCGCCCGGCAAGCTGCCGGGCGCTCCGCCTGTTTTCGGACAGGACATATCCGCATGGGATCCGCGGCTTGACGCGGGGGGAGCTTGCAATTCACCTATTCCCATCAGTGAATGATCATAGTATAATGAGACCGACGGTGCAAGCGGGCGTACTTGATAAAAGGAGGGCATGAAAATGCCTTTTTTCAAATACGGTGATAAATCCATCTTTTATAAAGAATATGGAACCGGCGAGCCACTTATTTTTTTACATGGCAATACGGCGTCTTCTAAAATGTTTGAACTTCTCATGCCGCTGTATGCAGAAAATTTCAGATGCATTCTCATGGATTTTTTGGGGAATGGGCAATCTGACCGAGTAGAATATTTCTCACCTGATATGTGGCATGATGAAGCCTTGCAGACAGTCGCACTTGCTGAACATCTGCAATGCCGGAAGGTTAGTGCCGTCGGAACGAGTGGCGGTGCGTGGGCGGCAATCAATGCGGTATTGGAACGCCCCGATCTGTTCTATAGGGTTGTGGCAGACAGTTTTGATGGTCGGACTCTGAATGACGATTTTTCTGATCATCTCCTATCTGAAAGAGAGGCGGCAAAAAGAAATTTACAGTCAAGACAGTTCTATGAATGGTGTCAGGGCGCGGACTGGGAAAAAGTGGTTGACCTTGATACGGAGGCCTTATTAAAATGTGCAAAAGAAAAGCGCCCGCTGTTCCATAAACCTTTGGAAGAACTGAAAGCCCCTGTTCTGTTCATGGGGAGCAAAGAAGATGAAATGTGCAGGAAAAATCTTGAACAGGAATATAGAGCAATGGCTGCCCTGATTCCAAGTGCGGCGATTCAAATGTTTGAGCATGGCGGACACCCGGCAATCGCTTCAAATGCTGAACAGGCTGCAAAATGCATTTGCAATTTTATACTGACCAAATAATAAAACCACTGTGTCCATCATCGGGCCAATCTGGCCCGAACTTTTCAAACGGAATACCCGCGGCTCCGCCGGCGGCATCCCCCGGTCCAGGCGGCTCTCTGATTTTTGAAACATCCGGAAAGGAGATCTACCGATGCCCCAGTTCAACGCTTTGAAGTACGCGTATCCCTCTCGCCGCAACGTCGTCTTTGCACGCAAGGGCATGGCCAGCTCTACCAGCCCCATTGCTTCCCAGGTGGGTCTGGAGATCCTGAAGTCCGGCGGCAACGCCGTGGACGCCGCCATTGCCATGGCTGCCACGATGCCGCTGGTGGAGCCTACCGGCAACGGCCTGGGTTCCGACTGCTTTGCCCTGGTGTGGAGCGCCAGGGATCAGAAGCTCTACGGTCTGGACGGCTCCGGCGTGGCCCCCATGGCCCTCAGCGCGGACATCGTCAGGGCCGCCGGCTGCGACAAGGTCCCCCTGGAGGGGTGGTTCTCCACCATGGTTCCCGGCGCGCCCAGCGCCTGGGCGGAGCTTCGCAGGAAGTTCGGCACCAGGTCCATGGCGGAACTGATGGCTCCCGCCATCCAGTATGCCCGGGAGGGCTTCTGCATCCCCGTCAACGTCTACAAGCAGTGGCAGGCGGAGGTCAGGCGCATCTCCGCCTGCGCGGCCAAGGAGCCGGAGCTCTACGGCCCCTGGATGGAGTACTTCACCCAAAACGGCGAGATGTTCGGCGTGGGCGCCACCTTCGTCAACCCCGACTATGCCAGGACCCTGGAATCCCTGGCTGCCACCGACTGTGAAAGCTACTACCGGGGCGAGCTCATGGAGCGGATCGTGGCCTTCTCCCGCAGGACCGGCGGCTTCTTCGACGAGGGCGACTTCCAGAGCTACCATGCCCGGTGGGTGGAGCCCATCTCCGTGGACTACAAGGGCTACACCGTCTGCGAAATGCCCCCCAACGGCCACGGCATCACCGCCCTCATGGCGCTGAACATACTCAAGGGCATGGATCTCAGCGATGAGCGGGACTGCGCCGATACCTATCACAAGACCATCGAAGCCGTGAAGCTGGCCTTCGCGGATACCAAAAAGTTCGTGGCGGACCCCCGATACATGCGCACCAAGGTCTCCGACATGCTCTCCGACCGGTATGCCGGCATCCGCCGGGCACTCATCGGTGACCAGGCGGTTTATCCGGAGGCCGGCGATCCCTCCTGCGGCGGCACCGTGTACTTCTGCACCGCCGACGGCGACGGCAACATGGTTTCCTTCATCCAGTCCAACTACAACTGCTTCGGCTCCGGAATCGTCATTCCCGGAACCGCCATCGCCCTTCAGGACCGGGGGGCCAACTTCTCCCTGGATCCTGAGAGCGACAACTGTCTGGAGGGCGGCAAGAAGTCCTATCACACCATCATCCCGGGGTTCCTCTGCAAGGACGGCAAGGCTGTGGGCCCCTTCGGCGTCATGGGCGGATTCATGCAGCCCCAGGGCCACGTCCAGGTGATGGTGAACACCATCGACTACCATATGAACCCCCAGGAGGCTCTGGATGCCCCCCGGTTCCAGTGGGTGGGCGAGAAGACGGTCCAGCTGGAGCGGGAGGTCCCCGCCCACATCGCCATGGAGCTGGCGGAGCGGGGCCATCAGGTGGAGATCGTCAACAGCAACCTGGACATGGGCCGCGGCCAGATCATCTGGCGTATGGAGGACGGCACCCTGGCGGGCGGCACGGAGCCCCGTGCCGACGGCACCATTGCCGCCTGGTAAGAGCCGGATATCCTGAAGGTCCACCACTGCCGGCGGCCGCACAGCCTAGGCTGTGCGGCCCGCTGGCCTGCATTTTGTTCTGAAAGGAGCGATCATCGCTATGCTGCATGACCTCATCGTGCTGTATACGCTGTTTTTTCGCATGGGCGCCGTCACCTTCGGCGGGGGCTACGCCATGCTGCCCATCCTTCGCCGGGAGATCATCCAGAACCACAAGTGGATGAGCGAGGAAACGGTAATGGACTACTACGCATTGAGCCAGGGCCTGCCCGGCATCATTGCCATCAACGTCTCCGTGTTCATCGGCTACAACCGCCGCCGTATCCCCGGCGCTGTGGCGGCGGCCCTGGGTATGGTGTCTCCCTGTATCATCATCATCTCCATCATTGCCGCCTTCCTCTCCAGCTTCCAGGATCATCCTTATGTCCAGAACGCCCTGGCCGGCATCTCTGTGTGCGTGGCCGCGCTGATCCTGGACGCCGTGGTGGGCATGTGGAAGAAGGGCGTGAAGGACGCCTTCGGTATCGTGGTGTGCCTGGTGATGCTGGGATTGAGCGTATTCACCAGCATTTCTCCCATCCTGCTGGTCATCGCCTGCGCCCTCCTGGGCATCGGAGCCAGGTCTCTCAAGCGCGGAAAGGATGGTAAGCCGGCATGATCTATTTGCAGCTTTTCTGGGAATTCCTAAAAATCGGCCTCTTTGCCGTGGGCGGCGGTATGGCCACGCTGCCCTTCCTGCAGCGCCTGTCGGAGAGCTCCGGCTGGTTCCCCCAGTCTCTCATTACGGACATGGTGGCCATTTCCGAGTCCACACCCGGTCCCATCGGGATCAATATGGCCACCTACGTGGGCTACAACGTGGCGGGGGTCCTGGGCGGCATTGTGGCCACCATGGGCGAGATCCTGCCCTCCATCATCATCGTGGTGATCGTCTCCAAGTCCCTGGAGCGCTTCCGGGGCAGCAGGACGGTGGACGCCGCCTTCTACGGTCTGCGTCCCGCCGTCACCGGCCTGATCGCCGCCGCCGGCGTCAGCGTGATGCAGGTGGCCATGTTCCACGTGGAGCTCTACCAGGAGACCGGCAGCTTCCTGGCCGCTGTGGACTGGCGGAAGGTGATCTTCTTCGTGGCGGCCTTTGCCGCCATCAAGAAGTTCAAGCTCCACCCCATCGTCTATATCGCCTGCGCGGCGGTGGTCGGCCTGGTGCTGGGATTTTGAAAAACGAACAGGCAAGGGAGCCCCTGGATGCTTTGCATCCAGGGGCTCCCTTGCCTGTTCAGCCGGTTTTGAGGCGGGCACCCACCGGGGAGGAAATGGGCTCACGGCGTTTCCGGCTTCAGCTGAAAGAGAAATTCGATTTCCACCGTCAGATCCAGGGGCAGCTGATTGGTGGAAATGGCGGATCGCACTCCCACGCCCGGATCCTCTCCGAAGAGGTCGGCCAACAGCTGCGACGCTCCGTCGATGACCTTGGGCTGCTGGAAGAATCCGTCTGCACTGGACACAAACCCCAGCACTTTGACCACGCGTTGAATGCGGTTGAGATCCCCCAAGGAGTCATGCAGAATCCGCAGCGCGTTCATCACACACATTTGAGCGGCCTTCTGACCGTCCTCCACGGTGCGGTCTGCCCCGACTCTGCCGGTATACCGGTCGCCGTCCCGCACCATGGAACCCTGACCGGAAACATATACCAGATCTCCAATTTGAAGCGCGGGCTTGTACAGCCCGCCGGGGACGGGCGGGGGAGGCAGCGCCCGGCCCAGGGCCTCTAAGCGTTCATAGACATTCATTTGTTGCGCTCCTTTCCGGGGGAGTTTCCCCTTCTGCATGATGGTTCGGTGTATTCGTCACAGCTCATAAAAGGTGTAGCGCCGCTGATACTCAATGCATTGATGCGGCAGCAGATCGATCTTGCAAAAGACCTCCGGGCAAAAGGCGGTGGAATTGGACCAGATGTAAAACCGGCAGGGCGGGAAGTCATGCTCGATCAGGACGCCGGTACCGGTGCGCTGATTTTCCAGGCGAAGAGTGAGCGTTTGCTGTCCATCATATCCGTCGATCCAAAAGGATGTGGACTGCAGTTCACAGTCAAAGGTATGAGGGCGGACGGTGCGGCAGCCCACAATTGCCGTCCCGTGGTGGAATCTGGCAGAGAGAGGAAAGGGGAACGTGAGCTGATAGTCATTGCCGATGGGACAGCCGTCAAATGCAAAGAAATTGTGGTTGAATTCCGCTGCGTGAATGGGATTTTCACCGCAGTTTGCAAGCAGCATGCGGATGGTGAGCGTGGGACCGGACACAGAGAGTTCCTTGGTTTCCCGCAGTGCGATCCCCCGGCAGGGAAGCGGGGACGTTTGGATCCGGCACCATCCGTCACCGCATGTGGTTTCCCGGGGGTAAGGAGAGATGACTTCGTAGGGCCTGGCAAACTGGAAGGGCTGTGCGTCCTCTTTTTTCACCAGTCCGATCCCCAGCATGGGGAAAGGTTCCGCGATGCCGGCAGCGTCATACAAGGCGTCGCTGTCCCAGACAAAGACGCCTGCCATTCCGCGTCCGCCCATGCCGAAGGATCCGTCCGCCTGGACCTCCCGGGAAAAAAAGGTGTGTTTGTTTCGCAGGGTGACCTGAGAGATGATCCCGGACCAGTCGTACCGTGCTCCCCGATAGCAGCGGCCGGCGGGCAGCAGTTCTGCACACAGCTCCGGGGTTTCCAGAAAGATCGGTGGATTGACGATGAAGCTCACTTCCTTTCTCTGTGCAGATGCAGTGCGGAGCGGATATCCCAGCCTGCCTGGTCCAACAGGGCTTCTGCGGCGGGTTCATCCACACCTGCAAGCTCCGCGACGATCCGGACCATGCGGGCCCGGAGCTTTTGATTGGAGGGCTGCAGATTGATCATCAGATTCTCACAGACATAGCCGGCTTTGATCATGGCGCAGGTGGAGATGGTATTCAGGACGATTTTGTGCGCGGTCCCGGCTTTCATGCGGGTGGAGCCGGTAATGACTTCTGCTCCTGTATCGGTAATGATGGGGATATCCGCGCACTCACTGAGGGGAGATCCGCGGTTGCAGGTAAGGCCCACGGTGATGCATTGCCGCTCCTTGGCTGCCTGAATGGCTCCCAGGACGTATGCCGCGCCGCCGGAGGCGGAGATTCCCACCAGGACGTCGCCCGGAGACGGGCTGCAGGCCAGGAAATCAGCTGCTCCGGCCGCTTCGTTGTCCTCCGCCCCTTCCGATGGAGAGCGCAGGCAGCGGTCGCCGCCTGCCATGATCCCGGTGACGGTGGTCTCAGAGACCCCAAAGGTGGGGGGACATTCCGAGGCGTCCAGGACCCCCAGTCTGCCGGAGGTCCCGGCTCCGATGTAGAACAATCTCCCGCCGGCGCAGATCGCCGCTGCCGCGGCGTCTGCCGCTGCCGCGATCTCTGTGTCCGCAGCCTCCACGGCGCGGATGACGCGGAGATTCTCATCGTTGATGATCTGCACCATCTCCAGTGTGTTCATGGTGTCGATGTGGGTGGTGCGGGGATTGCGCCGTTCCGTTTTTAACATGTGGGCCAGCCCACCTCCTCCATCCGGCACAGGCCGGCGCGGAATTTGTCCGGGAAATCCCGGGTGATCGTGAGTCCTGTCCGGCTCGCCGCGCACAGGACGGCACCGTATACCGGCGGCAGATCCGGTACGAAAAGTTGGCCTTGGGCGCCGATCTCGGGCTGAAGAAGGGGGAGAAGAAGATCCGCCCGGCGAAACAGCCCGCCCACCAGCGCGATTTTGACGGGGCCTGAAAATCCTGCCATTCCGGCGCGGACGAGTCCGGCAATGTATTGGGCGGTCTTTTCAAGAATCTCCTTGGCCCGCGGACAGCCCTTGTCGGCGGCCTGGAAAACAAGCGGAGCAAAGCTGGCGATCTTTTCACATCCGCCTGCATAGATATCGCTCAGCGCCTCGCTGACGGGACGGCCCAGCGTATTTGTCACATGCATGGTGAGGATGCTGGGCCGGGCGCGTCCATCCTCCGTCATCAGCGTGAGATAAAGCGCGTCCCGCCCGATGGCGTATCCGCTTCCGGCAGGATCCAGCAGGTATCCCCAGCCGCCGATCCTCTGGATGGACTTGTTGCGGCGGACATGAAGGCTGGATCCGGTGCCGGCGATCACGGCGATGCCGTCTTCTGTGCCGAGTCCCAGATGGAGCGCGTTCATGGCATCGCTGCCGCAGGAGGCCTGAACGGAGGGAAAGCGCTGGTGAAAGAACGCGGAGATCTTTGCGCGATGATCTGCTGCCGCTCCTCCGGCAAAGCCGCCGAAAAGCGTCACTGCCTCGCCTCCCGCGCGGCGCAGCAGCACGTCCACGCCGCTGGCGACGCGGGCGGCAAAGACGTCAAACCCGACCTGATTGAGGTTGGTGCCGGGGCCCTGGGCGCCTGCGGCAATGGAACCGTCCCTGCGGCAGAGCACATAGGTG
>CALWXI010000037.1 GCA_944385455.1 uncultured Oscillospiraceae bacterium
GGAAGGCCCGGCACAGGTTGGGCTCCCGTATTTGAATCGAGCAAAAGCCGTCCTGCAGCGGGAACCGCTCTGTGGTGAAAAAGCCGATGCCGGAACGGCGGGAGGTGGTCATGCTCAGGTAGTCCGGAAAGGCCCCCGGCTCCAGAATGCGCCCGGTGATGTCGCCGCTGCGGATATGCCCGGCCAGGGCCAGCATCAGCTGCCGCCGCTGCTCCGGCGGGAAGGGTGCCACAAAGGCGACGGGAAAATCATCCAGGGAGCCGGTGGCCTGGAACCGCTCCAGTCCGCTGCGGGTGAAGATGGTGTAGAACTGTTCCACCGTCCGCAGGCGACTGAACCGCTTTTGAGCCACTGCCTCCAACCGGTCGTAGAAGGGGAGTTCCGGACGCAGGTACCGGTCGATGGTAGACTCGTCGTAGAACCGGCCGAAGCAGGGCTGGTCCATGACCATGTAAAAGCCGTCCTCATCGGTGGACGCGTCGTAGGACTCCAGAATCTCCACCGGGTCGGCCGTGTACTGGGTCAGGGGACGGCACCGCTTCAGCAGGGATTGGAAATGACGGTGGTATTGCTCTACCTGGTCTGTGCCCCGCAGCAGCATGGCCTGGGAGCCGTCCTCTGAAAGACACACTGCGCAGCTGTGGGTCACCAGAAAGTAGGGGAAGGGATCGGTGTACCGGGCGGCAATACTGTCGTAGTAGTAATAGGGGTGATAGTTCCGCTTGGACAGCAGGCAGATGGGCAGGATCCGGCAGAAGCACTCCAGATTGTGAAGATTGATGTCCTCTGTCGCTCCGGAGGCGTCGAAGGCGATGATCTGCCGGACCTGCGCCCCCATGCGGCCGTCCAGATACCGGCGCAGCAGCTCGTCGCTGAGGAAGATGTCCGTGGGCGGGACAGTCAGTTCCACCCGGGCATCCGGCCGGGTCAGCTCCTGCGAGAGGATCATCCGCAGCAGGGGATGGACGTTGGAGGCGCCGGAAAAGATGGAGCGGGCTCCGGCATAGCCGTCCAGATCCAGCAGCAGGCGGCTCTCCTCAAAGGCGGGAGTGGTGAAGTCCAGCCGGGCCAGGTTGGAAAACAGCCTGTCCACGATCTCCCGGGACTGCCGGAGGCCTTCCTTTTCAAACTGGGCGTCGTAATAAGACCGCAGCCGCCGCTCCTCCCCGGGAGTCAGGCGCAGGTGGTAGATCAGATCGTCCAGAGCGACATATGGCAGCACCCGCTGCCCTGTCAGCGTTTTGGACAGGGCCGTCCGCTCTATCCCGGCCAGCCGGGACAGGGCCGACACAGTCAGGCCCTTGGCCTGCAGCAGGTCCCGCAGGTATTGACTGAACAGCTGCATATCGCGCACCTCGCTCAAGCTGAAAACTGTAAGTAATTGTAATATAGCATATCCCCCGCAAAAAGGGTGTGCAAGACCCGTGCAAATTTTCTGCACATGCTCAAGCACATCCTCCTTTGGAGAATTCGGCGATCATGTTTGGGAGCAGGAAAAGATCTTGAAATTACCTGAGGGTGCAGAAGAGCAGAACGGAAAAACCTGCATCAAAAGTTTTGAGGGCGATGAAATCCAACCCATATCGAGCCGCCGCCCCGAATAGGCGGGGAGAAGCGGAACCATGAAAAGTTTCCTGACCCGCTGATTTTTGATGAAAAACGGTCTTACCGATGGTGAGCGGTTCCTTCCCCTTCACCGTGGAGGCGGAGTTCACCCGCAGCGGCCGCGCCGAGACCAAGCTGTTTATTCTGACGGTCCTCGACAACACGGACGCCAACGTGGAAGGCTCCACCGATGTGGGCTATGAGCTGCTGGACCGTGTCCCCGCGGAACTGACCGCCTATGAGGACCAGGTGTTCCGCTCTCAGGGCACCTACGGTGAGTTCTACAAGTTCTATCTGGATGGCCGTGAGCTGGTGGAGAACCAGGACTTCCAGTCCGAAGAGGGCAGCACCAAAATCACCATTTACGCCCAGACCTTCCGCACCGCCGGTGAGGGGACGCACACCATCGCCGCCGAGTTCCGTACCGACAAGAGCGATACCAATACGGTGAAGAAGGCTGCTCAGAACTACACTGTTCCCAGAAGTTCCTCCGGGTCCGCCGGCAGCTCCTCCGGGTCCGCCGGCAACTCCAAGCCTGCAGTGAACTCCGACGCCAACAAGCCCTCCCAGGATGACCGAACTGCAGCGGACATCTTCTGGGATATCTCCAGCGGCGATTGGTTCTATCCCGATGTGGACTGGGCTTATCAGCAGGAGCTGATGATCGGTGTCACGAAGCAGACTTACGCCCCCTACGGGCCCATCTCCGCCGCCACGGTGGTGACGGTTCTGGCCCGAATGGACAAGGTGGATTTGGACGACTATGCCGCCGTCAGCTATCCCCAGATCGACGCCGGCCAGTGGTACACCAACGCCGCCAACTGGGCCATGGAGAGCGGCCTGCTGCCCGATGAACACTTCACCGGCCAGCCCCCCATTGCCCGGGCCAGGTTTGCCGTGATGCTGGTGAAGTATCTCCGGCACAGCGGCATCGACTGCACGCTGCCGGAGGAGCCGGTGGGCTTTGCCGACGCCTCCCTGATGACGCAGGAGGAGAACGACGCCTTCCAGGTACTCTATCAGTTCGGCATCTTCAAGGGCGTGGGCAGCTACTACATGGATCCACAGGGGTCCACGACCCGCGCGCAGCTGGCGGTCCTTCTGCACCGTCTGTCTGTGTCTGTGGAGAATCAGACTTTGTAAGTGAAGATCGGCGGTCCCCGGACGGGTGCCCGAAAGAACGTAGTGCAGCTCCCGTGATACGCACGGCATTCGTCAGAATGGATCAGCAGACAAAAAATAAGCGATACCTGGCGTCTCGGCCAGGTATCGCTTATTTTTGCCATGATGCGGAGGGCCGCAAATTCCGCGCAGCTCGCCCTGGAGAAGATCAGCTCCGGCACCGGTGTCACAGATCCTCCAGATCTGCTGCGGTGAGATCGTTTTCCAGGTTGTCGCGGGCAAGATCTGTGTCGATGGCGGGATAGATCTTGGCCGGAATGGGCCGCTCCACCTGATCAGGTTTGGGGCTGAAAATTTCCTGCTTTTTTTTACTCATAAAAATTACCTCATCCATGAATTGCCGGCAGAGGGAGGCTTGTACTATGCTGTTCCATCGTTTCCGGCTTGTCTGGTTTGACGGGAATCTCCCGGCTTCATCAGCATCCCCGGAGAACAGAGCTCGATACCTGGGGCTGTCAAGCTCGGCCTGCACCTGGGGAAAAGGACATTCCAATCGGCTTTCATATTCAGATCTTCATAGTTCCTCCACCCTGACTATTGTTCCCGGCCGCAGGCGGATTATGTCGAATTCTGCACAGCACTTCGCCGCGGCCCTGTGGGACGAGGGAAAGCGCTCCGGACAGAAGGCAGGACCTCCGGCTGACAGCCGGAGGTCCTGCCCTGCGTCTTATGCGTACAGTTTGGGGATTCGGAAGCGCTGTTCGCCGTGGGCCGCGTCCGTGACGGTTCCTGCGGGGAAGATGATGACCGGATTTCCCTCCTCGTCCACCTCGAATGCCGTGGTCTCGTCGATGGTGACATAGTCGCTGAGGGGTGCGTTTTCCTCAATGGGGAAGTACCGCACTTCCGGATCTTTTTCCATGCGGTTGCCCATCTGCATGGTGATGGTCTCTGTCACATAGTCCACATAGTCCTCACCCAGCAGATCCTTCAGGGCAGAACCTTCCTGCGCGGTGTCCTCCTGGGCGGGCTCCTGCGCTGCGGTGTCCTCCTGGGCGGGAGGCTGCTGTGCATCTGCGGCCGCCTGGCCGTCCGAGGTCCCGCAGCCGGTCAGAAAAGCCATGCACAGTGCCAGAAGTACAAGATACCGGCGGTAATTCTTTTTCATGATCCATGCCTCCATTCTGCCTGGATATTCCGTCTTCCATCTGGAAATCTCCCTTTCGGTATGCTTACCATATACCCATCCGGCCGCAAAGTGGCCGCATCCGTGCATCCTTTTCCCATCATTTCATGTGCTTTTGGTTGCTGAGACTCCCGGCTCCTTCCCAAAAAGTTCCCCAGCAAAGCCGATGGGCTCCACACAGATCCGGCCGTAGCCCGCCCCCGCCTGCGCGCTGTACATCAGCCCGCCGGCATCGTGGATCTCCCACAGGGCGGGACCGTGCTGCTGCGTCTCCAGGCCCAGGCCTTCCAGAAAACGGGTTCCCAGCTCCTCGGAGGTGAGATCTGTTTCCAAGGACCGCAGCGTGCAGTCGATCCAGACCGGCAGGCCGCTTTCTTCGTCCACCACCAGCCAGAAATTGTCCTGTTCACCGTCTGCGAGCCGTATGCCCTGCAGATACAGGAGGCTCACGGACTGATATCCGTCCGAGCGTACATGGACCACGCGGCTGCCTCCCTGGAATTCCAGTGTGTCCGGCTCGATGTCCCCAGGCAGGATGCCCCAGTCCGCGAGCAGTGCCACACTTTGGGAAAAAACCTCAGATACCGGCCCGGCGTCTGGATTTTGCGGCGCAGGAAGCGGCTGCATGGCGGAGAAGATCTCCAGGTCCGGATACCGGATCGCCCGTCCCAGCAGCTCCAGCTTTTCCGGCAGCGGCAGCTCCGGGACAGAGAGGTCCTCTTGTGAAAGTTCCTCGGTATGGACGGCGCCCAGCGTGCTTCGGTCCCGCAGAGCGGAGATCTGCCGGGGCAGCAGTACCGCCCCCAGCACCGCCAGCACGGTCACTGCGGGAAGGGCCCACTGTTTCAGCCTTCGCAAGGCGCATCGCCTCCCTTCAGGTAAACGCTGACCCGGGTGCCCCGGCCCGCTGTGCTCTCAAATTCCAGCCTGCCGCCGTGAAGCGCCACAATCCGCTGGCACACGGTCAAGCCCAGGCCCGCTCCGCCCTGTGCTCTGGCTCTGGATTTGTCCGCCATGTAAAAGGGCTCTGTGATCCGGCTCAGGTCCTCCGGTGCGATCCCTCTGCCGTTGTCTGCTACCTGAACGCGGTAGCCGCCGGATACAGGTGCACCTTCCAGAAGGATGGCGCCCTCCGTGTCCACCGCCTTGCGGGCGTTGTCCAGCAGATTTAAAAAGACGGATTCCATCAGGTCCGGCTCGATGTCGGCCGTGCCGGGTTCCGCGTGTACCTCCAGACGGATGCCGGACCGCTCCAGTGCGGGACGCAGGGCATCGGCCGCCTGTTCCAGAAAGGGGACCATCTCCGTCGGGCGGAGGGAGACGCCGGTTTTCTCCAGCACGAAGAGGTCCAGCAGCTTCCGGGACAGTCCCTCCAGCCGCCGGCCTTCCCGAAAGATGCAGGCGGCGCTCTCCTGCACCAGCTGCGGCGAGGCTGGACGGGAGAGCAGCAGCTCCGCGTAGCCGATGATGGACGTCAACGGTGTCTTAGTCTCGTGTGCAAAGGCGTGGAGAAAATTCTCCTGCCGGCGGGCGGTGTCCGTCAGCTCGCCCACGTGCCGCTCCAGCTGTTCCGCCATCTGGTTGAAATCCCGGGAGAGCTGGGTTACCTCATCACTGCCGCGGACCTCCACCCGGCGGGAAAGCTCCCCGGCGGCCATCTGCCGCGCGGCCTCGGACAGCCGCCCCAGAGGGCGGGTGATCCAGGCGCTCACCGCTGCGGATGCCAGTGCCGATGTCAGCACCAATCCCAGCAGCAGATAGAAAAACACATTGTACTGGGTCTGCCGGGTGGAAAAGAGCGTATCGGCTTCCCGCCAGGTTTCCAAAAATACCGTTTTGCCCTCCACCATCAGGGGGCTTGCCGCATGCAGATAGAAGCGGTCCCCCGCCTGCAGGACTTCCCAGCCCAGCTGGGTCTCCGTCAGCGCGGAGGTCAGGCCGGAGACAGCGGGCAGGGGGCTGCCGGAGAGTGCATGTCCCGCTCCGTCGCTGAGGAGAGAACGGGTGCCGCTGCGGCTGAGGGAGGAAGCCGTATCCTCGGTCAGCTTGGCCGCATCCGCCTGGCCGAAGCTGTGGGAAAGCTGCATCTCCCGCAGCAGCATGCGGCGCAGGATGATGTGCTCGGTCACCACGGTATCGGTCTGAGCCTCCAGCCCGGCGCGGAACTGTCCGTCGATCATCAGGAAGCCGCCGATGGAGCAGGCCAGGGCCGTGATGGCCACCATGCTGCAAAACAGTTTCCAGAAAAGGCGCAAGCACCTCACCCCTCCAATCGGTAGCCCACCTTGTATACCGCTGTCAAACGGTTCTCCAGTCCCAGTTTTTTTCGCATCCGCTGCACATGGAGATCCACGGTGCGGCTGTCTCCCATGTACTCCTCGTTCCAGACCCGCTCAAAGATCCGGTCCCGGCAGAGGGCTACATTTTTGTTCTGCGCGAACAGCACCAGAAGGTCGAATTCCTTGGCTGTCAGCGCCACCGCCTGCCCGTCCTTGCGAACGGTCCGGGCGGCGGGGTCGATCACAATGTCCGGGTCCACGCGCAGAAGCTGGTCTCCTTTTCCGCAGCGGCGCAGCACCGTCTCTACCCGGGCCAGCAGCTCCGGCAGGGCGAAGGGCTTGGGCAGATAATCCTCCGCGCCCCGGCGCAGGCCCCGCACCCGGTCTTCCACCCCGCCCCAGGCGGTGAGGAAGATCACGGGCACCTCCAGGGTCTTGCAGTAGTCCAGCAGCTCGTAGCCGTCCGCGCCGGGCAGCATGATATCCAGCAGCGCCAAATCAAAGGATTCGCGCTCCAGAAAATCCGCCGCCTGATTTCCATCCGGAGCCCAGACGCAGCGGTAGCCCGCATCGGTCAAAACGGTCCGCACCAGATGGGCGATGGCCGCCTCGTCCTCGGCGATCAGGATTTTGTTCACACGCTCATCTCCTTTGCTTGATGGTAGGATATGTTTCCATCATGTTTGCATCATGCCGGCCGCTTCCCAAAAGCCCTCGCGGGTATGGGGGAAGCGTGTCAGTAGTTGCTCCCCACAATGGCCAGCTGGCCCTCGGACACACCGAAGACGATGTTGGGGCAGCCGCTGGCGGACAGGCTGAAGCCCGCCTGGCTGGGCTCCAGGGCAGAGAGGTCTGCCGTGCTGATCTCCGTAAGCAGAGCTTCCGTAAAGATCCGGTCGGCTCCCAAAGCCAGAAAGTCCTCACGGGTGTCCACAAACTGGGCGTCTTCGGGAAAACCCACATAGTTGGGGAACTGCATCAGGTCCGCCAGACCTTCCAGATCCTTGTCCGCCACGGCGGCCTGGATCTTTTGGGCAAACGCCTCCGCGTCGGCATGATCCACGGAGAAGTTGTCCTCGTAAGGCGTCTGGGCTGTTTCTGCATCCGGCGCCCCGGCTTCCGGGATATCCGGGGTGTCCGGTTCTGCGGCGGAAGGCTGCTCTGCCGGTTCGCTCTGTTCCGTCGGGGCTTCCTCATGGAGAGTGCCTTCGTCCTGTCTGTCTTGCCCGCAGCCGGTCAGCAGCAGGCACAGGGCTGCCAGCAGAATCATTTTGTTCAGATGTCTACGCATGATACATGATCCTTTCCTTGTTTGGATAGCCGGTCATGGACCCGGCTTTTATATAGACGCAGAACGTGAAGAAAAAGTTTTTCAGCGCGTGATGCTTTGAACGGCCGGCGCGCCGGCAGATGATCATACGAACAGAAATGAAGGTGTTAGAGAATGAAGAATAGGAAGTATAAATTGCTGCCTTATGAAATTATCGTAAAAGCCGCCGCCGGAGAGCCGGAAGCAGTAAGCACAGTTATCCAGCATTACATCGGCTATATCAAATATCTATCCTACTTTCAAGGGAGTATCAACGACGATATTCAAGATTACCTCAAAGCGCAGTTAATGGAAGCACTACCCAAGTTCCGCTTTGACAGATGACGAGTACCAAAGTCAGAAAAAGCCGTCAAGGATAAACTTTGCGCTTCGCGTCCTTGACGGCTTTTCCCGTCTTTGCTGTTGGGTAATCAAGAGGGTGCAAACGGATTGACCGCTTGCACCCACAAAAATGGTATTTATTCTTCCTTTCAGCATGGATATTTAGACGGGTAAAAAGCCTGTATTTATGCGGCTTGCAGAGGGCAAAAAAAGGGTGGGCAATTTAATATCCCTCGGAAGTGCAAAAATGCTCTTCTATTGTTCCATGCGGTATAGAAAAAGCGGATAAGAAGTCTTTGACCTCTTATCCGCTTTCTGTCGCAACCTGTCTGCCAGCCGTTAAGTTAGTTTGTTTTCAATACTTCCTTATCGGTGGTTGGCTTTGCGGCCGCAGGCTCCTTTTTGTGTTTTCACCAGCATCATCCGCCCACCATCACCGGCAGTCCCCGTTCCCGGAAGATCCGGCAGGCTGCATTGGTCTGTTCCGGTGTCAGCACCGGCGTACCCTCCAGCGTGTACGGTCGGAAGAGCCGGCCATACTTGCTGACACCGGCCAGGGAGTAGGGATGCAGGTCCACCTGGACATGGGCGGGCGGGGAGGCGATGAAGTCCGCCAGCTTGGAGAGCTCTTCCCGGGAGTTGTTGCAGCCGGGGATGAGGGGAAGATCTTGGCGTTGGAGCGTCCCATGCCGAACATCATGGAATTGGGCCCGCCGGCTTTGTTCATCATACGCCGGGACATGTACTGTCCCAGCCCCACAAAGAGGATGATGGGCAGGATCCAGGTCAG
>CALWXI010000038.1 GCA_944385455.1 uncultured Oscillospiraceae bacterium
AGCATGCGCTACAGCTGGACCTTCGAGGAAGTGGACGCCAAGCTGCAGCAGATCATGGTGAACATCTTCCACAACATCTATGATGCCTCCGTGGAGTGCGGCGTCACCGGCGACCTGGTGGTGGGCGCCAACATCGCCGGCTTCAAGAAGGTCGTGGACGCCATGCTGGCCCAGGGCCTGGTGTGATCCCCGGCTGATCTCCGATCTCCAGGAGCGGGAACTTCGGTTCCCGCTCCTTTTTCAATCTTGTTCTTGACATATGTCCAAAACGAGGTATAATGGGCATATGTTCAAAACAAGAGGAGGGACGCCATGCCGCGCAGCGCCAAATGCCGCCGGGTCTGCCAGATGCCGGCCCACTGCCGCTTCCATCCGGAGGGGACCCCTTCCCGGGAAGCGGTGGTGCTGACGGTGGAGGAGTACGAGGCCATCCGTCTGATGGACTACCTGGGACTGAACCAGGAGGAGGCCGCGGAGCGGATGGACGTGGCCCGGACCACTGTCCAGCGCATTTACGCCCAGGCCCGGCACAAGCTCTCCGCCGTGCTGGTGGAGGGACGTCCGCTGCACATCGGCGGAGGCTGCTACGCCGTCTGCCGGGGCGGAGGCTGCGGCGGCTGCGGGAAAGTCTGTCCTCCGGAGAGAAAGGATGCAGACACATGAAGATTGCAGTCACCTATGAAAACGGGAATGTATTCGGTCACTTCGGCCACACCGAGGCCTTCAAGCTCTACGACGTCCGGGACGGCGCCGTGGTATCCGCCCAAGTGGTCCCCACCAACGGCAGCGGCCACGGGGCGCTGGCTGGCTTTCTCCAGGCCCAGGGTGTGGACTGTCTGATCTGCGGCGGCATCGGCGGAGGCGCCCAGATGGCTCTGGCGGAGGCGGGCATCCGGCTTTACGCCGGCTGCTCCGGCGACGCCGACGCGTGCGTGTCCCAGCTGCTCCGGGGCACACTGGCCTACGCCGACTCCGCCACCTGCGACCACCACCACGGCGAGGACCACGCCTGCGGCGATCACGGCTGCGGCGGCCACGGCGAGGGACACTGCGGCCATCACGGCAGCTGCTGAAAGCCCAAGCGGCCGGAGAGAAGGAAACTTCTCTCCGGCCGCTTTTTTCATGCCTCCCGAAAGCGCCGGCCCACTGCCCGTCAGAAGCCGCCGGCCCACTGGCACAGCAGCTCCCGCGCCCGCCGCGCGTCCGCTTCCAGATAGGCGATGTGGAGGCAGTACAAAACCCCGCCGTCCGCCAGGTAGCCGTCCATCCCGGCGTATCCGCTTTCCAGAGCGGTGGACGTGAGGACCTGGCACGAAAGGCCCCTTTCCGTGGTGTAAAGCGACTCCGTGTAAGCGGCATGCTCTGTGGTACGGACCCCGGTGGTGATGTCCTCTGTATAGTCCTCCGTATAGATCCGGGCGGAACACTGCAGACGGATGTCCCCCGCGGTATACGCGGTATCCAGCGTCAGGGACCGGATGGCCCCACCGGCATCCCCGAACACGTTCACCTCCGTCTCCTGCTCCTCCGCGTCCAGCTCCGGCTGCTTCAGGCCGTCCAGTCCGATGTAACCGGCACCCTCCGCCCGGGACGAAAAGGTCCGCCGCCAGTGACCGGGGAACCAGCTGGAATACGGCTCATATTCCCGGTACTGCCGTACGATCTCCGCCCCCGCCTCCCGGACCTCCCCCTTCAGGGCATCCGCCGGGATCCGCTGGATCTCCACCGACAGATCGTAGCCGGATTCGCTGAGATCCGCCGCCAGCTGACGGTCCGTGAAGCGCTCCAGGACCCGGATGCCGAATCCTCCTGACGCCAGGACCGTGGCGGAGGCCAGCACCAGGCACACGCAGGCCGCCAGCAGCACCAGGCGTTTCCGCTTTCTTCCCGCCTTCGCCCGGACCCCCGACAGTTCCCGGACCGCCTGAGCCTCCCGGAGATACTCCTCCCGGACGTCCCCCAGGGCCTCGCACAATTCCATGGCGTTCACACGTCGATCCCCCTTTCCAGAAGATGGTCCCGCAGCTTCCGCCGCAGGCGGCTGAGCGTGACGGAGACGCTGCCCTCCGTCATGCCGAAGCGCGCTCCGATCTCCGCGATGCTGTCCAGATACCAGTAGCGGCAGAGGAAGATGGTCCGCTTCCGGGCGGGAAGCCCGGCCAGAAAGCTGTTGACGGCATCCACCACTTCCCGCCGGTCCAGCGCCTGCTCCGCATCCTCCCCGCCGGTGACAAAGGAGAGCTCCTCCAGCACCGCCGGCAGCCGGCCTCCTCCCCGCTTGTCCGCCCGGCTGTGCCTGTACCGGTTCAGAGCCAGGTTCCGGGTGATCCTGCCCAGAAACGCCGGCAGGATTTGGGGCCTGTGAGGCGGGATGGCGTTCCACGCCCGGAGATAGGTATCGCTGACGCACTCCTCCACATCCTCCGGATCACCCAGGATATTCCTGGCGATGGAGGCGCAGTAGGCCCCGTATTTGTCCGCCGTGGCGGAGATCGCCTGCTCATTCCGTTCCCAGTACAGCTGAACGATCCGCGCGTCCTCCATCCGGTCTCACCTCCCGCTTTCCGCTTTACTCCCTTACCAATATACACAGCATCTGACGGCAAATCTTACACGGTCTCCCCAAATCTTTTTACCGGGAACAGGATACCATATGGATGCGGGGATGGAAACAGGACCGGGACGTTTCGTGATTTCCGTTGACATCGCGGCCCTTTTCCGATATTATAATATGTCGAATGAATCAGAGGAAGGAGACATTCTATGAGCTTGCTGCTGACCGGCGGAGCCGTTTTCCAGGACGGCGCCTTCCATGCCGCGGACGTTGCGGTGGACCAGGGCCGTATTGTTTCTGTCGCCCCCTCCCTTCCCAGGGACGGCTATTCCGTCATTGAACTGCATAACCGCCTCCTTGTTCCAGGTTTCGTTGATGTTCATGTCCATCTTCGCGAGCCTGGCTTTTCTTATAAGGAGACGATCTGGTCCGGCACATCGGCAGCCGCCGCCGGCGGCTACACCGCCGTGTGCGCCATGCCCAACCTCAAGCCCGTGCCCGACTGCATGGAGGGCCTGCAGGTCCAGCTGGACCTCATCGCCAAGAATGCCCGGGTCCGCGTCTATCCCTACGGCGCCATCACCCGGGGGCAGCAGGGCCGGGAGCTGGCGGATCTCGCCGCCATGGCACCGCACGTGGCGGGCTTTTCCGACGACGGCAGGGGCGTCCAATCCGATGGTATGATGGAGGAGGCCATGCGCCTTGCCAAGGCTCTGGACAGGCCCATCGTGGCCCACAGCGAGGATGAGTCCCTGCTGCCCAAGGGCTGGTGCGTTCATGACGGCGCCTATGCCCATGCCCACGGCCTAACCGGCAACCCCTCAGAGAGCGAATGGCGGCAGGTGGAACGGGACCTGGAGCTGGTACGGAAAACCGGCTGCCGGTATCACCTCTGCCACATCTCCACAAAGGAGTCCGTGGCCCTGATCCGCGCCGCCAAGGCCGACGGCCTGCCCGTCTCCTGCGAGACGGGCCCCCACTACCTGCTTCTGTGCGACGAGGACCTCCAGGATGCGGGCCGCTTCCGCATGAATCCCCCCATCCGCTCTGCTGCCGACCGGGACGCCCTGGTGGCGGGCCTTCTGGACGGCACCATCGACTGCATTGCCACGGACCACGCCCCCCACTCCGCCCAGGAGAAATCCGGCAGCCTCACCGAGAGCCTCAACGGCATCGTGGGGCTGGAGTGCGCCTTCCCCGTGCTGTACACCCAGCTGGTGGAGACGGGGACCGTCCCCATGGAGACGCTGCTGCGGGCCATGTGCATCGCCCCCCGGCGCCTCTTCGGCCTGCCCGGCGGGGACATCGCCACCGGCGCCCCCGCGGACCTCACGGTGCTGGATCTGGACCGGCCCCACGTCATCGACTCCGCCGCCTTCCGCTCCCTGGGCCGGGCCACCCCCTTCGACGGCTGGGGCGTCAGCGCCGGCGTGGCCATGACCATCTGCGGCGGCGAGATCGTCCACGGCGACCTGCGCAATGAGGAGGCTGCCGTATGAAACAATCGCTTTTTACCCTGGAACACGCCCGGCAGCTGACGGAGGACACCTACGAACTGGTGCTCTCCGGCGACACCTCCGCCGTCACCGCCCCGGGCCAGTTCGTCAACATCCAGCTCCCCGGCCGCTTCCTCCGCCGGCCCATCTCCATCTGCAGCTGGACCGAGGACGCGCTGATGCTGCTGGTGAAGGTGGTGGGCGCGGGCACCCGGGAGCTGGTGCGCTGCGTCCCCGGCACGGAGCTGGACGTGCTCAGCGGCCTGGGCAACGGCTTCGACCCCGCCGCCGCGGGTCCTCACCCGGTGCTGGCCGGCGGCGGCATCGGCATCGCCCCCATCTACGGCCTGGCCCGGCGGATGCTGGACGCGGGGCAAGCCCCCACCGTGGCCCTGGGCTTCCGCTCCGCCAGGGACGCGTTCTATCTGGAGGAGTTCGCCGCCCTGGGCTGCCGCCTGCTCATCGCCACGGAGGACGGCTCCATGGGGGCCAGGGGCTTTGTCACGGAC
>CALWXI010000039.1 GCA_944385455.1 uncultured Oscillospiraceae bacterium
CGTAGAGATCGAGATGGGTGCCAGCCGGTTCGCCTAAATCTTCCCTGGGAAATGCAGGGTATGTTTGTCATTTCACAAACTAACAGCGTTTCTTCCCAGTTTCGTGGTTGTTTGGTACAAATTGGTAGGATATGCGCTGTCACACGTGCCAAAAATTGCGCATCTCCCTGCTTCCCGCCTTGCAAGATTGGTGTTGTTGTGCTAAGGTTGTTGTGTTAAAGGTCCACTGTATGGAAGATTTTCTGCGCGCTTCCGGGAGGACCGCCTTTTTATGCTGTTGCGGAGATCCGCTGCAGCATGTCCCACCCCACTCGAAGAAAGAAGGAGAATGAAAGATGAAAAAGTTTTTGTCCTTGATTCTGGTTCTGGGCCTGAGTGCTTCCTTGATGGCCGGCTGCGGCGGCAGCCAGGAAGAGACTCCCGCTGACGAAGGATCCGGCGACGGCGCCGCAGACGCCTCCGGCTACACCACACTGAACATCATTGCCGCTCACGGTGCCGCGGAGACCACCTCCGAGAACCCCAGCCTCCTGAAGTTCGACGAGCTCAGCGAAGCGCGTGCCGGCGGCGCAGCCACCGTGGACCTGTATCCCAACCAGCAGCTGGGCGGCGACCGTGAGTACACCGAGGCCGCCACTCAGGGCAACGTCACCATGGGCGGCCCCTCCACGGCCAACATTGCTCCCTTTGTCCCCGCGCTGAACGCTTTTGAGACCCCCTTCCTGTTCTCTGACCGTGAGACCGTGTACGCAGCTCTGGACAGCGACGCCGGTCAGGCTCTGCTGGATTCTCTGGAGTCTGCCGGTCTGAAGGGTCTGGGCTACTTTGAAAACGGCTTCCGTCACCTGACCTGCAACAAGGATATCAACACCCTGGCTGATTTGAACGGCCTGAAGATCCGCGTCATGGAAAACGAGATCCATCTGGCCATTTGGACCGCCCTGGGCGCCAACCCCGGCCCTCTGGCCTTCGGCGAGCTGTACACCGCCCTGCAGCAGAAGTCCTTCGACGCGCAGGAGAACCCTGCCGAGCTGATCTACAACACCAAGTTCTATGAGGTGCAGGATCACGTCTATCTCACCAGCCACATCTACACCCCCTACATCATCTACATGAACCTGGACGCCTGGAACAGCCTGAACGCTCAGACCCAGGAGCTGGTCCAGGAGTGCATGGACGAGGCCGTTGCCTACTGCCGTGAGATCTGCGAGGAGAACGAGCAGGCCTGCTTCGACGCCATCAACGACTCTGGTGTCAGCAAGACCTACGAGGTCAGCGATGAGCTGCACCAGGAGATGGTGGATGCCTGCACCAACGCCGGCATTTACGACATGGTCATTGAGAAGGCCGGCGGCACTTATGCCCAGGATCTGTGGGCCGCGGCTGGCTTCTCCGTCTGATCCCTACCCCCTTTTGTACGATTCCGTCAAATGACGTTTCGTAAAATACTATTTGGAATTGGAGAATTACAAGCATGAAAAAGTTTCTGTCCCTGATCCTGGTCCTGGGCCTCAGCGCCTCCCTGATGGCTGGCTGCGGCGGCTCCACGGAAGAAACCCCCGCCGATGAGGGCGGTGCTGCTGAGGGCGGCGCGGACGCCTCCGGCTACACCGAGCTGCACATCATTGCCGCCCACGGCTCCACCGAGGCTGTGGCACAGCACACCAGCTATGTTTACCTGAAGGAGCTGCTGGAGGAGCGTTCCGGCGGTGCCATCACCATGGACATCTATCCCAACCAGCAGCTGGGCGGTGACCGTGAGTACACCGAGGCCTGCGTGCAGGGCAACGTCACCATGGGCGCTCCCTCTCCCGCTGCCATCGCCGCTCTGGCTCCCTCTCTGAACGCCTTTGAAACTCCCTTCCTGTTCTCCGACTATGAGACTGCCCGTGCCACCATGGACAGCGAGGCCGGTCAGGCTCTGCTGGACTCCCTGGAGCAGTATGGTCTGAAGGGTCTGGGCTACTATGAGAACGGCTTCCGGAACCTGACCTGCAACAAGGAAATCAACACGCTGGCCGATCTGAATGGTCTGAAGATCCGCGTCATGGAGAATACCGTGCATCTGGCCATCTGGACCGCTTTGGGCGCCAACCCCTCTCCCCTGGCCTTCGGTGAGCTGTACACCGCTCTGCAGCAGAAGTCCTTCGACGCGCAGGAGAACCCCCTGGAGCAGATTTACAACAACAAGCTGCACGAGGTGCAGGATCACGTCTATCTGACCCAGCACATCTACACTCCCTACATCGTCTTCATGAACCTGGATGTGTGGAACAGCCTGAACACCCAGACCCAGGAGCTGATCCAGGAGTGCATGGACGAGTCCGTTCAGTACAACCGTGAGACCTGCGATACCAACAACCAGGCCTGCATCGACGGCATCAACAACTCCGGCCTGAGCCAGGTGTATGAGGTCAGCGAGGATCTGCGTCAGGAGATGATCGCTGCCTGCACCGACGCCGGTATTTATGACACCGTCATCGAGGCTGCTGGCGGCACCTATGCCCAGGATCTGTGGGCTGCTGCCGGTTTCGAGTACTAAGAAGCAACGGGCGATTTCCCGTAACCGCCCCAAGGAAGAGACTGCCCTATCCAGGCAGTCTCTTCCGATAGGGGCATCTGTCAAGTTTCCGTTAAGAAAAAGAGAAAGGTGGACAACATAGGGAATGAAAGTCTTAAGATTTCTCGATGAACATCTGGAAAAGATTTTCTGCGTGATTTTCCTGGCTCTCATGAGCATTATCATTGTGCTGCAGGTCTTTTTCCGCTACGTTCTGAATAACTCCCTCTCCTGGTCCGAGGAGCTGGCCCGCTATCTGTTTATCTGGATGATCTACATCGGCATCAGCTACGGTGTAAAGCTGGATAAGCACATCTGCGTGGATGCCGTTTATACCTTCATGCCCAAGAGCATCAAGCGCGGATACGCCATCGTGGCATATTTGCTGTTCCTGGCGTTTGCCGTGTTCATCGTTTACTACGGCATCATGGTCGTGGGCATGCAGATCAGCAGCGGCCAGGTCTCTCCCGCTATGGGCCTGCCCATGCAGTACGTGTATGCGGCACCTGTGGTCGGCATGATCCTGACCATCATCCGTCTGATTCAGAAGATTTACTACGCCCTTACTGTCAAGGAATGGGAAGATTAAGGAGGAGAGATTAGAAGTATGGAAGTTGCTATTCTGTTTGGAAGCTTCGCGCTTCTCCTGATCCTCCGCGTACCCATCGGTATCTCTCTGGGTATGTCCAGCCTGATCGCCATCTTCTCCAGCGGCGTCGTGCAGCCCACCTATCTGGCTCAGGGTCTTGTGACGGGCGCCGATTCCTTCCCCCTGATGGCCGTGCCCTTTTTCGTGCTGGCCGGCGAGCTGATGGCCACCGGCGGCATTTCCCGCCGTCTGCTCAACATTGCCGACGCCTTCCTGGGCCGCAAGTACGGCGGCTTGGCTCTGGTGACTGTGGTGGCCTGCATGTTCTTTGCCGCCATCTCCGGTTCCGGCCCGGCGACCGTGGCCGCCATCGGTGGTCTGACCATCCCCAGCATGCTCAAGCAGGGCTATGACAAGAACTTTGCCAGCGCCATCACCGCTGCCGCCGGTTCCATCGGCGTCATTATCCCGCCCTCTATCCCCATGGTCATGTACTGCGTGGCCACCGGCGCTTCCGTGGGCGCTCTGTTCATGGCCGGCTTCATCCCCGGCATTCTGATCGGCGTGTCCCTGTGCCTGTACAGCAGCTGGTACTGCAAGAAGCACGGCTATATCAATCAGGACGCCGCTTCCTTCTCCTGGGGCAACGTGGGCTACGCACTGAAGGACGGCGTCTGGGCTCTGCTGGTGCCCATCATCATCCTGGGTGGCATTTACGGCGGCATCTTCACTCCCACCGAGGCCGCTGCCGTGGCCGTGGCCTATGGCTTGGTGGTTGGTCTGTTCGTCTATCGCGACCTGAAGCCGAATGATCTGTATCGGATTTTTGCCAGCGCCGCGCTGACCACCGCCACCATCCTGATCATCCTGGGCACTGCCACCACCTTCGGCCGTATCCTGACTCTGGAGCGCGTCCCCATGGTGATCGCCGATTTCTTCGAGTCTGTCACCGACAGCCGCATCGTGCTGCTGATGCTCATCAACATCCTGCTGCTGATCGTGGGCTGCTTCATGGAGACCAACGCCGCCATCATCATCCTGGCCCCCATCTTCCTGCCCATCGTGGAGGCCATGGGTGTGGATCCCATCCACTTCGGTATCATCATGGTGGTGAACCTGGCCATCGGCTTCGTGACTCCTCCTCTGGGCGTCAATCTGTTCGTTGCCTGCAACGTGGCCAACGCCAAGCTGGAACAGATCTGCAAGGGCATTGTAGCCATTTTGGGTGTCATGATCGTGGACCTGCTGCTCATTACATACTGGGAAGGCATGTCCATGTTCCTGCCCGGCCTGTTCTATTGATCGTTTTCCCCACTGCACTGCACCGGGGACGGCAAAAGCCGTCCCCGGTGTTTTTTGCCCTCCTCTGCGCAGGAGGGCCGCCTTATGATCTTCGCCGCTTTCCCTCTCTCCAGCAAAACCGCCCCGGGATGGCTGCAAGGGCACCCGGGGCAAAAGAGACGGCGGACCGCGGGAGGTAAGCTCCGCGGCCCGCCGGGGGAGAGAGAGTTTTACAGCCGGACGGACCGGCTGCGCACCTCCAGACGCTGGTTCACCAGCTGGAAGTGCTCATCAACGGCGGCGTAGCCGCCCAGAATATCCTTTTCCAGAATGCACTGCACGATCCGCCTGTGGGCGGAGAGCAGCTTGACCCGGCGGCCTTCTTCGGACATGATATCCATCCGCAAATCTGCGATAAACCGGTCCATGACATCGGAAAGTGCGTTGAGAATCTCTACAAACAACATGTTTCCCGACGCCCGGGCCACCGTATAGTGCAGTTCCTTGTCCAGAAGGACGTTTTCCTCCTCACTGAGCCCTCCCAGATCCAGGCGGGAGATGATATCCTCCAGCCGCTCCAGATCCGCAGGACTGGCGTGCTCCACAGCCAGGGCAAAGGCATGTTTTTCAATGGCGTAGCGCAGCTGGCTCACCTGCTGGAAGCTCAGCTCCTTCAGGAGAAACATGATGGAAAGTGTTTCCACCAGAGAATTTTCAAAATTTCCCGCAATAAAATGGCCAGCCCCCTGCGTGCTGACAGTGGTGCCCATGATCTCCAGAATCCGCAGCGCCTCCCGCACGGAGTTGCGGCCCACATTCAGCTGCTCCGCCAGCGTCCGCTCAGGCGGCAGGCGGGAACCGATCCGCAGGTGTCCCTCCCGGATCTCCTGCTTGATGTATTCGATGACCCGGACATAGGCCCGCTGGGATTCCTGGGTCTTACTCGCTTCCATGGGATACCTCCATCCCTGAAACAATGGGGTGAGGCGGGCCATGGCATGCCACGGCCCGCCCGTCGGTCAATTGTCAGCTCCTGCGCGCCTTGATCTCCTCAATCATCAGGGGCAGGATGTCCATAACATTGCCCACGATGCCCACGTCGGCCACATCGAAGATGGGGGCATCCTCATCCTTGTTGATCGCCACGATATAGCCGGAGCCGGACATGCCGGAGACATGCTGCATAGCACCGGAGATGCCGCAGGCGATGTACAGCTTGGGGGCCACGATCTTGCCGGACTGGCCCACCTGATGGTTCCGGGGCACCCAGCCATCTTCGATGGCAGGACGGCTGGCCCCCACCACGCCGCCCAGCAGCTCCGCCAGCTGATGGACCAGCTGGAAATTCTCCGCGCTGCCCATACCGCGGCCACCGGCCACGATGACCTCGGCATCCTCCAGGTTCACGCTCTCGCTGAGCTCCTTGACGGCTTCCTTGATAACGGCCCGGAGCTCCGCAGTCTCCACGGTCTCCTCCGTCACGGGAGCAGTCCGGCCAACCTCCTCTTCAGGCTTGCCGAAAGTCCCGGAGCGGACCGTCACCACAGCCTTGCCGACAGCGGCGACGGTCTCCTGCAGGGAACCGCCGTAGACAGAGCGCACCCAGGCGCCCTCATCGGTGAGCCCCATGGCATCGGTGATGCAGCCCGCGCCGATGCGCATTGCCACACGGGCAGCCAGCTCCTTGCCGTCCCGGGTGGAACCCAGCAGCAGGCAGGAGGCGTCGCACCGCTGGCACAGGGCGGTGAGGATCTCGGTGTAGGTCTCGGCCTGATACTCGCCGGCAGCCACATGGACCACCTGTGCGGCGCCGTAAGCGGCGGCGGAATCCGCCGCGGAGCCATCGCCCACCAGCACGGCGGTGACGGTCTTACCAGTCTGCGCGGCCAGTTTGCAGGCGGCGTTCAGCGCCTCCAGAGAGACCTTGACGATCTGGCCGTCAACGGTCTCCAGATAAACCAGAATCGCTTGCTTTTCCATACTCGTTTCCCCCCTCAAATCAGCTTCTGGCCGGCCAGCATCTCCATGGCACGGCGCACGGCCTCAGCGGCTTCCTTCTCCTGGATCTTCACACCGCTTTGACGCTGGGGCGGAGCGGAGATGGCCACGCGCCGCACCTTGGCGGCCTCGGGGCCGAACTGAGCGGCATCGGCTTCCACACCGGCAGCCGTCAGGTCGCCGATGGGCATCTTCCGGGCCGCCATCTTGCTCTTGATGGAGGGGTAGCGGGGCTCGTAGTTTGGCTTGACGATGGTCACAACGCAGGGGCAGGGCGCCTCCACCACGCGGTATCCCTCTTCGGTCTCCTGCTTCAGCGTGACGCCGCCCTCCCGGGGCTCCACTGCCAGCACATTGGTGACAACAGGGATCCCCAGAATTTCCGCCAGCTGGGCGCCCACCTGGCCGGAGGAGGCATCGGTGGACTCGGAGCCGCAGAAAATCACATCAAAGGGCTGCTCGCCGGCCTTGGCAGAGGCCTTGGACAGCAAATAGGCAATGCCCTGGGTGTCGCAGGCGGACTCCTCCGCCAGCTTGTAGGCGTGATCCGCGCCCACGGACAGACAGCTGCGCAGGGCGGGGACGGTGGCGTCGCCGCCGATGGTCAGCACGGTAACAGAGCCGCCGTGAGCCTCTTTGAAGCGGGCAGCCATCTCCAGGGCGTAGGTGTCAAAAGCGTTGACAACGGGGGCGATCTCGTCCAGCTTGGGGGCACCGTCGGCACCCAGGCTGACGCTGACGGAATCGTCCGGCACCTGCTTGATACAGACTAAAAGTTCCATGTCACGTATACTCCTGTTTTTTCAAAATAGAGGGCGGACGGGAGCCCGGACGGACTCCCGCCGCTGGAAAATCAGAACTTGCCGATGACGCTCTTGCCGATGACCATGCGCTGGATCTGGTTGGTGCCCTCGTAGATCTGGAAGATCTTGGCGTCGCGGAGGAGCTTCTCCACGGGATACTCGCGGCTGTAGCCGTAGCCGCCCAGGATCTGGATGGCGTCCAGGGCGTTCTGCACGGCGATGTCGCCGGCATAGCACTTGGCGATGGCGGACTCGCGGGCATAGGGCATGCCAGCGTCCATCAGCTTCAGGGCATGGGCCACCATCTGACGGGCGGTCTCCACCCGGATCTCCATGTCGGCGATCATGAACTGCAGGCCCTGGTTCTTCAGGATGGGCTTGCCGAAGGTGATGCGCTGCTTGCCGTAAGCCACAGCTTCATCGATGGCGCGCTGGGCAATACCCACAGCGCCGCAGCCAACCCAGGTGCGGGACATATCCAGGGTCTTCATGGCGATCTTGTAGCCCTCGCCCTCAGCACCCATCAGGGCGGAGGCGGGCACGCGGCAGTCCTCCAGGACCACGTCGCAGGTGTTGGAGGTGCGGATGCCCATCTTGTTCTCGTGGTTGCCGGTGGACAGGCCCGGGGTGCCGGCCTCCACCAGGAAGGCGGACATGCCCTTGACGCCCTGGGACTTGTCGGTCATGGCGGTGACCACATAGAAGGAGGCCACGCCGCCGTTGGTGATGAAGCACTTGCGGCCGTTGAGGACGTACTCGTCGCCGTCCCGGACAGCGGTGGTCTTGCTGTTGCCCGCGTCGGAGCCGGCCATGGGCTCGGTGAGGCAGAAGGCGCCGTGGTTGCCCTCCATCAGCAGATCGCAGCAGCGCTGCTTCTGCTCCTCATTGCCGCCGATCAGCACGGCCTTCAGTGCCAGGTTGCTGGCAGTGATGGTGGTGACGAAGCCGGCATCGGCCTTGGCGAACTCCTCCATGATGGCCGCCACGGTGATGCGTTCCAGGCCCAGGCCGCCGTACTCCTCGGGGACCTCCAGGCCGTTGTAGCCCAGCTCCGCGGCCTTGGCATAGATCTCAGCAGGCCATTCGCCGGAAACGTCATACTCCTTGCACTGTTCCTTGATTTCCTTCTCGCAGAATTCCCGGACACTGTCCAGCAGGTCCTGATCTTCGGGAT